>JAGOBZ010000165.1 GCA_017999015.1 Kiritimatiellia bacterium | reverse complement strand
CGGTCGAGCACGCGCAGCA
This sequence comes from Kiritimatiellia bacterium, assembly GCA_017999015.1. Taxonomy (GTDB): domain Bacteria; phylum Verrucomicrobiota; class Kiritimatiellia; order RFP12; family UBA1067; genus DUPH01. The sequence continues at coordinate 7,131 of JAGOBZ010000165.1, read as the reverse complement.
CCACGCTCTCGCCGTGGGCGGTGGGCAGACATGACACGCGCAGGTCAACCTGGTGCCCCGCGACAGTCAGCGCGATACGGCCGTCCTGCGGAACCCGGCGTTCGGCGATATTCAGGCCGGACATGACCTTGATGCGCGAAATGATCGGCAGCGCCAAGCGGCGCGGCGGGGGCGACATCTCATACAGCGCGCCGTCCACGCGGTAACGGATTTTGAAGTCGGTTTCGAACGGCTCGAAATGGATGTCCGAGGCTCGGTCGGTCACGGCCTGATACAGCACCAGATTCACGAACCGCACGACCGGGGCGGCCGAGGCCGCAGACTCCAGGCTCTTGTCATCGGCCTCGTCCACATTCAGCGAGGTGTCCAGCGTCAGGTCGGACTCCAGACTGTTGAGCATGTCAGAGACCGAGGCGCTCTCGTCCCCGTAATACTCCTTTACGCGGTCGGCCACATCCTTTTCGCGCGCCATCGCGAACTGCACGTCTTTGGTCAGGACGAACATCAGCTCATCCATCACATGCGGATCGACCAGATTCGACGTGGCGAGCGTGATGGTTCCGGCCGTCGAATAGACCGGCAGGACGCTGTACATGCGGGCGACGCTGGCCGGGATGCTTTGGATCACATCGGTTTCCAACGACATCACCGAGAGATCAACGACATCGCATCCCTGGTAGGCGGCCATCATACCGAGCAGATCATCTTCGCTCACAAAGCCGTTGTCGATCAGAAGTTGCCGGATTGAATGCCCCGTGTTCTTATGCTCCTCTCGCATCTCATCGGCCTGCTGCTGATCGATGATTCCGTTGCTGACCACCAGATCAAGCAAGGGATCGTAAGCCGGCGCGATCAGCGCCAAAGTTTCTTCCGCCATCTCCTACCTCCTTGCCTGCAACTCTTCTTTCAGTTTCTGGACCAGCGTATCCGGGTCCTGCGACTTCGTCACCAGATCGTCATACGAGATCAGACCGGCCAGATACAGATCCATCAGATGCGAATCGAGCGAGATCATGCCGAATTTCGCGCCCGTCTGGATATCGGAGCTAATCTGGAAGGTCTTGTTGTCGCGGATGCGCGACCGGATCGACGGCGTCGAGATCATGATCTCGAAAGCCGCGACGCGGCCGGGCTTATCCACGCGTGCCAGCAGCAACTGCGAGATCACGGCGACCAAGCCCACCGAAAGCTGCGTGCGGACCTGCTCCTGCTGGTCGGTGGGGAAGGCGTCCACGATACGGTCGACCGTCGCGGCGGCACCGGTGGTGTGCAAGGTCGCGAAAACCAGATGTCCGGTTTCCGCAGCCGTGATCGCGGCCTGCATGGTTTCCAAGTCGCGCATTTCGCCGACGAGGATCACGTCAGGGTCTTGGCGCAGCGCGCGGCGGATGGCCTCGGCGAAGGTCGGCACATCATGGCCGATCTCGCGCTGGGTCACCACCGACTTTTTATGCGGATGGTAATATTCCACCGGGTCTTCCACCGTGATGATGTGCACATCGCGCTCTTTGTTGATGATGTCGATCATCGACGCCAGCGTCGTGGTTTTACCGGAGCCGGTCGGCCCGGTCACCAGAATCAGGCCGCGCGGGCGGAACAGCAGTTCTTTGACCTGTTCCGGCAAGCCGATCTGTTCCAGCGACAGCAGCTTGTTCGGGATCTGGCGGAGCACGATGCCGTAGTTGCCGCGCTCCTTGAAGACGCTCACGCGGAAACGGGCCAAGTCGCCGAACGGCAGGGCAAAGTCCGCGCCGCCGCACTGTTCCACTTCATGCTGCTTGTCCTCCGCCATGATCGAGCGCGCCAACGCCTCGGTGTCTTCCGGCGTGAGGGGCGGGCTGTCCAGCGGCGTCAGCGAGCCGTGAATACGCAGCATCGGCGGCACACCCACGCGGATGTGCAAGTCGGAGGAACCCTCGTCGACTGTCGCCTGCAGCAAATCGTTCATGTTGATATCCGTGCTCATCAGTCTGCATCTCCCATCGTAGCCCGCAACACCTCCTCGAGCGTAGTCATGCCCGAGGCAACTTTCAACATTCCATCCTCACGCAACGTCCGCATGCCCATCTCGCGCGCGCGGGCACGCAACACCGTGGCAGGCGAATGGTCAAAGATCAGGCGCTGGATCGAATCGTCAATCTGGAAAATTTCAAAAATGCCTTTTCGCCCCTTGTAGCCGCCCTGGCCGCAATGCGGGCAGCCTTTGCCCTTGAACATGGTCGATACCGTCGTGCCCTTGGAAAGCGTCCCGAGCATCTTCAGTTCGCGCTCGGTCGGGGTATATTCCGCGCGGCACTTCTCGCAGATCGCCCGCACCAGGCGCTGCGCCATGGCCGCGCGCAGCGCCGAGGCCACCAGGAAGGGTTTGACCCCGATATCCAGCAGACGCGTCACGGCGCTGGGCGCGTCGTTGGTGTGCAGCGTGCTGAAGACCAAGTGGCCGGTCAACGCCGCCTCCATCGCGATGTCCGCAGTCTCGTGGTCGCGGATTTCGCCGATCATCACGATGTTCGGCGCCTGACGCAGAATCGAGCGCAGCGCCGCCGAGAAGTCGAGGCCCACATCCTTGTTCACCTGCACCTGGTTGATGCCGGACATCTGGTATTCCACAGGATCTTCGACGGTGATGATCTTGCGGTCCGGCAGATTGATCTGGCCCAGACACGCATAGAGCGTCGTGGTTTTGCCGGAGCCGGTCGGGCCGGTCACCAGCAGCACGCCGTCCGGCAGGCTGATCAGCCGTTCGAAGGTGTTCTGGTCATCCGACAGGAAGCCGAGCTGCGGCAGGCCGAGCGAGAGGTTTGTCTTGTCCAAGATACGCATGACGATGCTCTCGCCATGGTTGGTCGGCACCGACGAGACACGCAGGTCGAGATCGCGTCCCTGCACCTTGATCTGGATGCGGCCGTCCTGCGGCACGCGCTTCTCCGAGATCTTCATGTTGGACATGATCTTGACGCGGCTGATGATCGCCGCCTGCAGGCGCTTGGGCGGGCGGTCCATCTCGCGCAGCACGCCGTCGATGCGGTACCTCACGCGGAAATGGCGTTCCATCGGTTCCAGATGAATATCGGACGCGCGCATTTTGATCGCCTCGGTCAGAACCATGCTGACAAGGCGGATGACCGGGGCATCCGAGTCTTTGGCGTCAGAACCATCTTCGCCCGCCTTCTTCTCCTCGACGTCGATGTTGGGATCATCCGAACCGAAAATGTTTTCAAACTCTTCGGGATAGAGCTTGTCCATCGCCGCCTTGACTTCGCTGCGCGGCGCGATCACAGCCTGCACGTCGGTCTTGAGCACGTAGCGCAGGCTGTCGATGGTGTCGTATCCCATCGGATCGCTCAACGCCACGGTCACCGAACCCTCGGCAGCCATGACCGGCACGACCCCGTACTTGCGCGCGACCGCACCGGGCACCAGGTCGGCGACGGTCGGATCGATGGCGTCGGCATTGACGTGCACGTAGTCCAACCCGAATTGCGCGGCGATCAGGGCCAGCACGTCATCTTCCGTGACGGCGCCCGTCTGGATCAAGATGTCGAGCGAGGTTTCCCCCTCCTGCCGGATCGAGTTCAAGACCGCATCAACCTGGTCGGCCGCGACATAGCCCTGTTCCTGCAGGAGCTGCAACACATAATCATCGTTAGAAGTCACCGTCGTTCTCCTTGCTTGCCATACGAGACAGAGAGTTTGCCAAAAATATCACCTGCGGGAAAGCCGCAATAGGCAGGCCGGTCCTGCGCAGCCGCCCGCATCGCCTGCTCCGCGCGCCCCGGCACCTATCGTCCCTCCGTCAGCCGTTCGGCCACCAGACGGCCGACCTGCTTCGGATCGGCCTTCCCCTTGCTCAGCTTCATCACTTGGCCCACGATGAATCCGGCGGCCGCCTTTTTGCCGGCCCGGAAGTCCTCGGCCGATTTCGGATTGTCCGCGAGGGCCTGCGCGATGAACGCCTCCAGCGCCGCAACGTCGCTCACCTGCGCGAGCCCGCGCTCGGCCACGATCGTCCGCGGCGATCCGCCCTGCGCAAACACTTCGGGCAGAAGCTCCTTGGCGGTGGGGCCGTTGATCACCCCTTCGTCCACCAGCGCGACCAGCTCAGCCAGTGCGGCGGGCGTCAGCGCGCACGCGCCCACGCCCGTTCCGGTTTCGGACAGGAGCCGCATCACTTCAGTCATGAACCAGTTGGACACCGTCTTGCCCAGCCCGGGCTTACACGCCCGCGCCGCCGCCTCGAAGAAATCGGCGTTCTCCTTCGCGTCGGCCAGCACCCCGGCGTCATACGCGGGGATGCCGTACTCAGCCATCATGCGCTCGCGCCGCGCGTCCGGCGCCTCGGGCAACTGCGCCCGCCACGACTCGATCAGCGCTTCGGGCAATTCGACCGGCACCAGATCCGGCTCCGGGAAATAGCGGTAATCGTGCGCGTTCTCCTTGCTGCGCATCGGCTGCGTCTCGCCCAGCTCCGGATCCCAGCGCCGCGTCTCCTGCACCAGCGTTCCGCCACCCTTGACCACGGCGAGCTGCCGCGCGATTTCATACTCCAGCGCCGCGTAGATGCCCTTGAAGGTGTTCATGTTCTTGATCTCAACCTTCGTCCCGAGCTGCTCCTGTCCTGCGGGGCGCACGCTGATATTCACGTCCGACCGCATGTTCCCCTCTTCCAGGTTGCAGTCGCTCACGCCCGCATACACGAGGCTCTGTTTGAGAGACTGAAGATAGGCCATCGCCTCATCCGGCGAGGACAGATCGGGCTCAGACACGATCTCCATCAGCGGCGTGCCGCAGCGGTTGAAATCCACTCCGCTGAACCGGGCATAGTGGTTGATCTTCGCCGCATCCTCCTCCAGGTGAATGTGGTTGATGCGGATGCACTTCGGCCCCTCCGGCGTCTCGACTGTGACGCCGCCGCCCAGACAGAGCGGATGCGTGTTCTGCGAGATCTGATAGTCCTTCGACATGTCCGGATAAAAATAGTTTTTGCGGTCAAAGGTGCTGTGGCGGCTGATCGTGCACCCCAGCATCAGGCCGGAGAGGACCGTCAGCCGGACCGCCTCGCGGTTCATCACCGGCAACGCACCCGGATATCCCATGCAAACCGGACAAACTGTGGTGTTGGGTTCCTCGCCGAAGGCCAGACTGCAGCCGCAAAACATCTTGGTGGCCGTCTTGAGCTGGACATGCGTCTCCAAACCGATCGTGATCAAATATGAGGTCATACAAACCAAGACCTTTCCAAGGTCTTCAACTCCCATTCGCCTCGTTGTCCATCATGTCATCCGCATTGCAGTTTCCACCGACTGCCCGGCCCGCAGCACCGCGCACTCGCCGAACGCCGGCCCGAGGATCTGGAGGCCGACGGGCAGCCCGGCCGCGGTCCGGCCGCACGGAACCGAAAGCCCGCAGATGCCGGCCAAGTTGGCCGGCACCGTGAAAACATCGCCCAGATACATCCTGAGCGGATCGTCACACGTCTCGCCGATGCGGTATGCCGCCGTGGGCGCCACCGGCGTGAACAGCACGTCGCAGCGGCCGAACGCCTCGTCGAAATCGCGCCGAATGAGCGTCCGCACTTTTTGCGCGCGCCCGTAATACGCATCGTAGTACCCGCTGCTCAGCACGTACGTCCCGAGGATGATCCGCCGCTTGACCTCGGTGCCGAAGCCCTCCGCGCGGCTCTGCGCATACAGGTCGAAAACCGACTCGGGGTGCGCCGTGCGGTGTCCGTAGCGCACCCCGTCGAAGCGCGCCAGGTTGGCGGAGGCTTCGGCCGTCGCCACGATATAGTAGGCCGCGATCGCGTACTCCGTATGCGGCAGGCTCACCTCGACGATCTCCGCCCCCGCCGCCGCGCAGGCGTCCACAGTCCGGCGCACGCAGGCCATCACCTCGGGATCGGTCCCGTCGATGTAATATTCGCGGGGCAGCCCGATCCGCATCCCCTTCAGCCCGTCGCGCAGCGACGCCCGATAGTCAGGAACCGGCGCGTCTAGCGTGGTGCCGTCGCGCGGGTCAACCCCCGCCAGCGCCTGCAAGAGCACTGCCGCGTCTTCGACCGTGCGGGTCACGGGGCCCACCTGATCCAGCGAAGAGGCGTACGCCGTGACACCGTAGCGCGACACGCGCCCGTAGGAAGGCTTGAGCCCCACGCAGCCGCAGAAAGCGGCCGGCTGCCGGATCGAGCCGCCCGTGTCGGTGCCGAGCGCCGCAACCGCCTCGCCGCCGGCCACCGCCGCCGCCGACCCGCCGCTCGACCCGCCGGGGACGCGCGTGAGGTCGTGCGGGTTGCGCGTGATCTTAAAAGCCGATCCTTCGGTTGACGACCCCATGGCGAACTCGTCCATGTTGGTGCGTCCCGCAAAGACCGCGCCTGCGGCCCGCAGCCGCGCCGACACCGTGGCGTCATACGGGGCGACATAGCCGGCCAACATCTTCGACGCGCAGGAGCAGGGCTGCCCCGCCACATTGATCAAATCTTTCACGGCCACCGGAATGCCCAACAGGTCGTCGTCACGCCCCGCCGCGCGCGCCGCGTCTGCCGCCGCCGCCTGCTGCAGCGCCCCCGCTTCATCGACGCTCAGGTAGGCGTTCAGCGCGCCGTCCTTCTCACGGATCGCGGCCAGAACCGACTGGGTCAGTTCAACCGATGAAAACGTCTTCTTTCGCAAACCTTCCGCCGCCGCGCCAAGCGTTAATGCCGCTCCAACCATCTTATCCGACTCCCCTCACGCATCTTCCACGATCTTCGGCAGCCGGATCTCCGCGCCGTTACGCTCCGGAGCGTTGGCCAGAAAGCAGTCACGCCCCACCGAAGGCACCACACTGTCTTCACGGAACACATTGACGACCGACTGGCCATGCATCGTGGGTTCAATCCCGTCCAAATCCAATTCGCCGATCTTCTCGACATACTGGACGATCGTTTCCAACTGCTGCTGAAACGTATCTTTTTCTTCCGGTGTCAGCGCCAGCCGGGCCAGTTCAGCCACATAGGCCACATCGATCGTATGACTCACCCGCAACTCCTTCACTCCGCACAAGCAAATTGGATACCAGACAGGTGCGAATCTTACTCTTATGGGGTTGTCGGCACAATGCAAAATTGGGCAATCGGGCAATTGATCAGCG
>JAGOBZ010000164.1 GCA_017999015.1 Kiritimatiellia bacterium | reverse complement strand
CGGAGCACCACCGGCTCGGCGGTCAGCAGGCTCGCGGCCAACATGGGCAGCGCGGCATTCTTGTTGCCCGGCGTACGGTGGACACCGCTCACGGGCCGGCCACCTTTAATGACAAATCGTGACATGGAGAATCAGACAGTTGAGAGGTTCATCCGAAACAACACACCCTAACGGTGCTAAAGCAGATACCCCCCATAGCAAAGCATAAAACCGCGCCGAAGAGAATGCAAAAAAGGGGCTTTACTTGTGTCCTCATGATGAAGACACAAATTCCCGCGCCCAGAGCGAGACTGGCTAGCAGATCAAACTCAATTGAACGCCCTCGCACAGTCCACGAGAGTTGGTTACGCAGGTCTTTTGAGAGAGGGCATGGGCCCTAAGCCTTTACATAACGAACGGGGCGACCTGTCTTACGGACTTTTTTGTCAGCCAGCGCTTTCTTTAACCAAGCGTCCAACTGAGGCTTTGACACATCCAGCCGTTTGGCCAAATCCGCGACGGCGGAGGGTTTTTGCAGCGCGGTTAGGAGAACCGGGAGAACGGCGTCGTAAATCGAAACGGTCTCCTGCACGATTGACGGCGGAGCGACTGCGGGTTTATCGAGCGGGACCGGAGGCTCTCTCACTGCGGTAGCCAACGTGCCTGATGCGAAAGGCGTGTCAAAGAGCGACAGCTCGACTGCCTGTTCCTGTTGCGGCTGACCGGCGGACGTTTGCTTGAGCAGGGAATCCGGGTCGGAAGATGCGCACAGAGCCGGAAACCGGATCGCGCCCAGTTTGACCAGTTCTTTGTTGCCCTTCGGGACAGACCCGGTCATACGGACAAAAACGGGGCGGCCGGGTTTGCGGCGCAACTCCTCTTGCGCTCCTTCCCAGGTCCCGCCTTTCTTAAAGTCGGCGCTGACGACAAGGCCGTAATCGGCCAGCGCATAGATGAGCTTGTTGCGGCCCATCGCTGTACCCACGCTGAAACCGGCTTCAGGATAATAGGGCGAGATCAGGAGCAGGCGCCCGTCCGACAAGGCGTGGCGGGCATCGCGTGTCACGCTGGTCCGCAACAGGCTGTCCGCAAGGACACCGATCACGGTGCCGCCCGATTGAAGAGCGGATGACATGGCAATCTGGTCGACTCCGCGCGCGCCGCCGGAAACGACAGGGAACTTTCCGCGGGCGCACCATTCAGCAACATCGCGCGTAAACGACTCGCCTTCGGCGTCCACGTTGCGCGAGCCGACGATCGCCAAGCCGCCGCCCTGAAGGAGGGATTTGTCGCCTGCACCGTAAAGGATCGGCGGCGCCTTGCCCTTGAGATGGTTTCGATAACGGGCGGGGTATTCTATGTCGCTCCGGCAGATAACCCAGATGCCGCTGCGGTTCCACTGCTCGACAGCGAAGCCGAGTTTCACGCCGCGTTTGAGCAGTCCGGTCAGGCGCTGTTCGGGTAGAGCGGATGCCGCTGCCACCGAACAAACGTTGTCCGGTTGCAGAAGATCGGAGGGGCGCATTTTCTTTTCAAGAAGGCATTTGACGATCTGCGTGTATTCCTGCTGGCTGAGCGGATCGAAGTCTGAAGCGCCGCCGAAATGGCCGCACAACAGGAGTATCGCTTTCGCATCTTCACTCATCGCATTCATGTCAAACTCCAATCAGTCCATTCTGGGTGAGTTCAAGGCCAGCGCGAGGGGGAACACGGCCTGACAGCCCTCGCGGCGCAGAAGCGCTGCGGCGACTGTGAAGGTCCAGCCAGAATCGGTCATGTCATCAATCAAGAAACAGGGGGTTGCGCTTACGTTTGCGGGATCAACCGAGAAGACGCCATCGAGATTATGCGCCTGCTGGTAACTGTTAGCCTGCGTCTTCTGCTCAGGATTGTCCACCACTTTACTCAACGCCGGCTTGAATTCAAGACCCAACGCAACCGCCAAGCGGCGGGCAAAGTCCGGGACGAGGTCAGGGTGTTTCAGCGACGGTATGCACGTGACCCACTGGGGGTAAGGTTGCGCGCGCCATTCCCGTATCATGGTCACGCAGGCCGTGACCAGGGAGTCGTCAAAGCGCCCATGCACGTACTTGCCGTCGGCCACCAGGCGACCCCATCCGGCGTCGCGCCACAGACTTAAAGCGCGGCCTTCCTGAGCAATGAATGCATCACCTATCATTCCGGTGAATCCGTAAATAGGCAGGGGACCGTAACTCGGCCATTTTTTCTTCGGCGACAAAGGTTGAAAATTGCGCTTTATAAAAATAGCTGCTCTGTTTGTCAGTTCGCGGTTGTATTCAGGTGACAGCAGGGGGCGGCCTTGGCATCCAGCGCATTTGCCACAATCGCGCACATCTGGATCATCCAGGGCTTCTCCTAGGAAACGCATGAGACAACCTTGGTGCCGCATGTAGGTCTGCATCTGCCGCTGTTCCAGATGGCGTATCGTGGCGATCTCTTCGACCAAAGACTGATCGAACATGTATCCTTTTGCCGCAGGTGTAGCGACCCATTTGTTGTCGATCTTTGTCACGGGTGAGGGTGATTCCGCGGAAAGGAATTTGAGCGTCTGTTTGATTTGCCCACTTGATAGGTTCAGGCATTTTTCCATTTGACGAGTCGACAGGCCGCCCTCCGATCTGTCAAGGGCCTCCAGTATTTGTGACACATTCTTTTGGGGAGGGAAGGCATTCTTAATGAAGTAAGCGGCGATCGCGTCATCTTCCTCGCCGTGAAACAGAACGCCATAAGCTTCTTCGACTGCGCGCCCGGCGCGGCCGACCTGCTGGTAATAGTGAACCACAGAGGACGGCCGTTGAAAATGGATCACAAAGCAAAGGTCGGGTTTGTCAAAGCCCATGCCCAGCGCCACTGTGGAGACGAGAGCTTTTACACGGTTGGCCAGCAGCTCCTCTTCCAGCACTTCGCGAAACAGAGCGCTCTTAACATCTTCGTCGTACAGATTGAACTGCTCTACGGCTATGCCTCTTTGCTTTAACGCGTTGTCGACCAAGGCACCGTCACTCGGTCTCGGCAAAACACCACTATAGTAGGCACGTGCGCTGATACCGACTATGCGGAGCCACTCGGCCACGCGTTCGGCATCCCGTTTGGTCAGCACATAGACAATTCCAGTGTTAGGTAACGTCGGAATGGTTTCGGCCAGCCAGGCCATACGAGCCGCAGGGCTTGGCATCGTGATGTTCTGGAGTTTCAGGCTCTCACGGAGCAAAGGGCCGCGCACCAAGGTGATGTCTTTTCCGAGTTGCGCCATGACATCGCGAACGACGCGATCATTGGCGGTGGCCGTTGTCGCAAGAACGGGAATGTTCGACGGCAAGGCCTGGAGCACCCGGACAATGCGTCGATAGTCGGGACGGAAGTCATGGCCCCAATCGGATATACAGTGGGCTTCGTCCACGACGAACAGACCCACGCGGTCGGCGATGGGTGACAAGACATTCTGGACGAAGGCGTCGTCGGCCAGACGTTCCGGTGAGACGAGCAAGATGTCGACCTGATTGTCACGGAGCGCTTGTTCTATTCGGGCACGGTCCTGAGGGTTCGAACTGTTGATGGTTTCAGCTTTGACGCCAATGCGCGCGGCCGCCTCCAGCTGGTTGCGCATCAGGGCAAGCAATGGGGAAATCAACAGGCTGGGGCCTGCCCCGGCATTCCGTAACAGACGGGTGGCCAGGAAATAGACCATGCTTTTGCCCCATCCCGTCCGCTCAACAACCAGCAGGCGCTTGCTTTCCAGAATGGCTTGGATACTCTCCCATTGCCCAGGCCGGAAGTCGGCCGTCGGCTGGTTCAGTGCGCCGCGAAGATACCGAAGGGCGGTCGCTCTCATCCGTTTGAGCCTTTCTGCCGGCAATCGGACAGTACGGATTGGCCTTTGGATGTGAGGCGGTATTTCTGGCGGCGGCTTGTAGGCTTGCCGGGTACGCCCACAACAATGTACCCGCCGCCCAGATTATGGAAGTCGTTCGCAAACTCGCACAGGGTGTGCAGGACATCCAAGGGGTTCCAACCCTCCTTGAACTCCAGCCGCTCCCATTCTACGGCCTTGCCGTTCAGGAGCGAATCTATGGGAATTGGCAACTTCATAACTCGGTAGAGATCCTAGCCTAAACACACTAAGACATTTCTTGTAATGATCGCATCGGCATAGTCGATGCGGGCGGCGACCATCGGAACCTGATTAAGACACAACGACATCTCGTCCAGCATCAGTGTCCGGCTGCTGTGAGGGCCGTTTGTTCCGTACTTGAATCCGGCTGTAATTGCGGATTCTGAAAAAGACATACAGGCGTCGGGCATAGCGTCCTCGATTTCGTGCTTCGGTACAATTCTTCCCTGGTCCCGCCGTGTAAGAACTTCACCGAACGTGTGTCTGTCTATGCCAGTCGATACACGTTCAACTCTGCTTTTTTTAAAACTGTACCATCACAGTGGGGGAAGTGCGAGTGCAAAACGGCTAGAAATAGAATAAAAACAGGATGTTTCTCACACGAAGGCACGAAGAGGAATGGTTTGTCATGAAATACCTTTGTGTCCTTTGTGTGAGATTGAATTGGGCTGCGGGCGAGCCCGCGTTAGTTGAAACTGAATCACACCCCGGGGCGCGAACATCACGCGAAACCGGTTGACTTCGGTCCGGGGCGCGCCATAATGGGTGCCATCATGAAGGTGAGTCATCCTGATTCCGCCGGGACTCGTGCGGGCGCGCCCGCGGGCCGGCGCGCGTTCCTGCAAGCCGCGCTGACCGGCTCTGCCGCGGCGGCGGCCCTGCCGCGCCTGACCGGTTGCGCCACGCCGCCCCCGGCCTGCGGGCTGCGCGGCGGCGTGCTGCGCGAACCTGTTCGCGAACTCCCCTTGCGCGACGACGCCGACGTGATCGTCTGCGGCGCGGGTCCGGCCGGCGTGGCCGCCGCCGTCAGTGCGGCGCGGGCCGGCGCGCGCACGCGCCTCTTTGACCGCCACGGCTGCCTCGGCGGCGTCTGGACCGCCGGGTTGCTGACCTGGATCTTCGACTTTAAGAAAGAGGGGCTCACGCGCGAGATCGCGGACCGTCTCGACGCGCGCGGCGCCCGGCACGGCACGCAGGCCGCCATGTTCGTCTATGAGCCGGAGGAGATGAAGATCCTGCTCGAAGAGCTGTGCGAAGAGGCCGGCGTGCGCGTGCGCCTGCAGACCGGCGTGACGGCCGCCTACCGCGACGGCGGACGGCTCGGCGCCATCGTCACGGAGTCCAGGTCCGGCCGCGAGGCGTGGCGCGCGCCGGTCTTCATCGACGCCACCGGCGACGGCGACCTCGGCGCGCTGGCCGGCTGCGGCTGGGATTTCGGCAACCCCGAAACCGGCGAGGCCCAGCCGCTCACCCTCAACGTGCTGGCCACCGTGCGCGATGTCGCGCTGCTGCGCGATCTGCTCTCGCAGGACGACCTCAAAGGCCATGTCGCCGCCGTGCAGCGCGTCAAGGCGGAAATCCGGCGCGCCGGCATCGATCCCTCCTACGGCATGCCGACGATCTTCCCGGTGCGCGACCACGTGGTGCTGCTGATGTTCAACCACGAGTACGGCGTGAAGCCCTACGACGCCGACGCCATGACCGCCGCCACGCTGCGCGCGCGCAAGGAGATCTTCGCGATCATGCGCGGCCTGCGCGCGCTCGGCGGCCGGTGGGACGGCCTCCAGATCGTCGCCACGCCTGAGCAGATCGGCGTGCGCGAGGGCCGCCGCATCCACGGACGCTACACCGTCGCCAAGAACGACCTCGTCACCGGCGCGCGTCACGACGACGCCGTCGCGCGCGTCACCTTCGGCGTGGACATCCACGCCGCGACGCGTGCCAAAAACGAGAAACAGACCATCGAGCGCGGTGGTGTTGCGCGGACGCTGCCGTATGACATCCCGCTGCGCGCGCTGATCGCCAAAGACGTGGACGGCCTGATGATGGCCGGCCGCTGCATCAGCGGCGATTTCGTGGCGCACGCCAGCTACCGCGTCACCGGGAACGCCGTCGCGACCGGCGAGGGCGCGGGGCACGTGGCCGCGCTCGCTGCCCGGCGCGGCTGTCTGCCGCACGAGGTGGACTGGACAGAGGCAAAGAAAGGAATGCAGGAATGACTGTTTCACGCAGACGTTTCATGAAGCAGGCGGCCGGATCGCTGGCCGCCGTCACCCTGGCGTCCCGCGGCCGGGCGGCCGCCGCGCCGCCGGCCCTCCGCGTCGGCGCGTGCGTGCTGGGGCTTGAGGCCGCCAAACAGGCGGGCCTCGACGGCGTCGAGGTCGGCGCCGGCGACGCCGCCGACACGCTCAACATCTTTCAGGCCGAGACGCGCGAGCGCCTCCGCCGTCAGACGCAGGCCACGGGGCTGCCGGTCTGCTCAATCATGATGGGCCTGCTGAACCACTATCCGCTGGCGAGCGATCCGCGCGCGCCGGCCTGGCTGGAGCAGTGCGTCGACGCCGCGCGCGACATCGGCGCCCGGACGGTCCTGGTGGCGTTTTTCGGCAAAGGCGACCTGCAGAGCGGCAAGCAAATCAAGGAGCCCGAGTTCACCGCGGCCGTGGCGCGCCTCAAGGCGGCCGCGCCGCGCGCCGCCGACGCGGGGGTCACCCTTGCCGTGGAGAACATGCTCAGCGCCGAGCAGAACCTGCGGCTGCTGGAGGCGGTGGGACACGATGCCGTGCGCATCTATTACGATGTGTACAATCTCGGCAAGTCGCAGGGGTATGACGCGGCCGCCGAGATCCGCGCGCTGAAAGGGCGAATCGCCCAGATCCATTTCAAGAACGGGCCGCAGTACCTCGACGACGACAAACCGTTCTTCGCGCGCATGGCCGGCGCTATCATCGAGACCGGCTACTCGGGCTGGATCGTGCTGGAGACCTCCAGCCCCTCGAAGAACGGCGTGGCCGACGCCAAACGCAATGCCGATTATGTCCGTTCGCTGTTCGGGACGCAGCCTGGCTAAGGCTCGACCGCGATGACGGAGATCTCGAAACCGTGCGGCTCGGCGGCCGCCTGCGGGTAGAGCCATTTGCCGAAGCAGACGTTGACCGTCGCCAGGCGCGAGAGCCGCAGGTGCGGGCCGGCCCGGCCGGCCATCGTGCTGTCCCACTGCGTGAAGAGCTTCAGCGCGCGCAGCGGGATGCGGTGCGTCTGCCAGGCGGCGG
>JAGOBZ010000163.1 GCA_017999015.1 Kiritimatiellia bacterium | reverse complement strand
GCCGCGAGGTGCAGATCGACGCCGGCGCGACGCTTCAGACCGCCACGGGCGGCATGCGCATCGAGCCCGGCCAGCGCTTCACCGGCGCAGGCACGGTGGCGGGCACGCTGAAGGTCGGCGCGGACGGCGAGATCGCCACATCGACAGACGCCGCGCTGACGGTGGAGAACCTGACCTTCGAGGCGGGCGGGGTCTGCCGCTGGGCATATGGGGCGGGCGGTTCGCACGCGTCGCTCGCGGTGAGCGGCGAGCTGAGCCTGCCGGCCGGGACCGTGGTCGTCGAAATCGATAGCGCCGCCGCGAACCCTGCCGCCTGCGGCGTGGTGATGACGTGGTCCGGCCTGCTGAACGATCATGGCGCGGTCTGGGAGGTGCGCGGCGGGCGCACCCAAACGGAGGTCATCGTGGATGCGGGCGCGAAACAGATCCGGCTGGCCACGCCGACCGGCACGCTCTTCTCGTTGCGTTGACCGACCGCGCGGTCACGCAGGCGGGCGGATGATGCCCGTGTAAAACTGAACGGGCGCACCGCCCTTGGAGACTATCTGTGACAACTCAAACGACATTCGGCAAGATCCCGATCGGAGTTTCGGCCTGCCTGCTGGGCGACAAAGTACGCTTCGACGGTCAGCACAAGCATGACCCCTTTTTAACCGGCACACTCGGCCCCTATTTCGATTACGTACCGATTTGCCCGGAGGTTGGATGCGGTCTCCCGGTGCCGCGCGAGGCGATGCACCTGGTGGGCACGCCTGACGCGCCGCGGTTGGTCGGCGTCAGGAGCGGCACCGACTTCACCGCGCAGATGCTGGCCTACTGCGAGCGAACCGTCGAAACGCTGAAAGACAAAAATCTTCACGGCTTCATCTTCAAGGCGCGCTCGCCCTCGTCCGGCCTCTTCCGCGTCAAGCTCTACACCGAGGACGGCAACGCCACCAACCAGTACACCTCGGGACTCTTCGCGCGCGCCTTCACCCGTGCCTTCCCCACGCTGCCGTGCGAGGAGGAGGGACGGCTCAATGACCCCGGCCTGCGCGAAAACTTCATAGAACGGGTTTTCGCCCTGAAACGCTGGCGTGAAGAGGTCATGGCCGCACCCTCGGTCCGCGGCCTTCAGGAGTTTCATGCGCGTGCCAAGTATCTGCTGATGGCGCATTCACCTGACGGTCTGTCGCAGCTCGGGCGCCTGGCGGCCGGTGCTGCGACGGTCGGCCTGTCGGACACGTTGTCGGCGTATGAAGCGCGCTTTCTCGCAGCGATGGCCGAGCCGGCGACACCGGGCCGGCACGTGAACGTGCTCCAGCACATGCAAGGCTATTTCGGCGAGAACCTCACCCCGCAGGAACGGCAGGAACTGGCGGATGTGATCGACGAGTACGCCCGCGAGCAGGTGCCGCTGATCGTGCCGGTCACGCTTTTCCGCCACTACATCTCCAAATACCAGACCGACTACCTGATGCAGCAGCACTATCTCTACCCGCATCCGTCAGAGCTTAAGCTGCGCAATCACGCATAGTTGTGCATGCCGGCAAAGAGGCGCGAAAGGTTAATCCAAGTCAGCGTCAGCACGATGAAGAGCAGGCCGATCCAAAGCAGCGACGCCAGGGTGCGCGGCGCGCGCACACCGTGTGCTAGGCGTTCATGGAAGTAACCGGCATAGACCAGCCACGTCGCGAGCGACCACATCTCTTTGGGATCAAACTGCCAGTAGTGTCCCCAGCAGATCTTCCCCCACAGCGAGCCGAGTAACAGTCCCAGAGTCAGCAGCACAAAGCCGACCACCGCAGTCTGGCGCGAGGCTGTCTCCGCCTGACGCATCCGGCTGCCGGCGACATCCCGTCGGAACAGCGGCAGCGCCATCAGCGCGGCGCGAGCCAGCAGGACATACCCGGCCACATAGCTGCCGACATGAGGAATAAAGAGTGCGCTTTGCAGCGCAGGCGGCAGACGCCGCACCTCCTCGCCGAACACAAAGCCGGCCGGCACGAGGATCAGCATGCCCAGCAGCGCATCCTGCACCGTCGTATCCAGTCCGTTGCGACAGCGGCTCCATACGGAAAGCGGCCAGAGCGCCGCCGCCATGCACAGGAAAAACTCAAAGAGGTTCTGCATCGGCGGATGGCCGGTATGGAGCCCGCGCCAGGCGACCGACGCGACGGCCGCCACAAAACCGGTCCCCCAGAAGGCGTTGCCGATGGCGCGCCAGCCGCCGCGGCGCGCGATGACGGTCGCCGCAAAGAGTGTCAGCGTCAGATAGATCAACCCGCCCTGCACGGTCATTTTCACCATCATGCCGGCACCTCCCCCGCAGACGTCCCCGGGATGCGGAAGATGCGCCAGGCAAAGAACAGAATGCCGGCGAACAGCAGCGTGAACCCGGCATACACCAGCCTCAGCCCCGGATCACGAATGACTTGCAGCACTGTGTAGACGATCGGCCGTCCCAGCCGGTCGGTGCTGTGGCCCCAGCTCATCTGATAGATGTGGTAACCGCGCACAAAAACCGGCTCGTTCACGCGCACGTTGGCCACATAAGGCGGCCGACCCGGCTCCGTGATCGTGACGCGGCTGCGGTATTCCCGCACCGGCGCGTCACGGCCGGCATCGCGGTCATCGCTGTTGCGCGCGTAACGCTCAACAAAAAAACGCTCCAAGCGCACCGAGAAGGGAAGCCGCCCCACAGAGCGGTCGAGCATCGGCCCCTCCCACAGGCAGTCCGACGCCTCGCCGTCAACCATCACCATCGCTCCGATGCAGGGGCGGTCGGGCGAGGCAGTCCTCACCGCGTGGCGGCCCATCAGCCACCCCGCCAGCACACAGGCACACCCCACATGCAGCAGCGCCGAATCGATCCGGCACCGAAGCACAGCGCGCGCGCCAACGACACCGAAGAGCAGCGCCAACAGCGCGACGCCGGCCTGCATAACCGGCCGCGCCATCCAAGCGCCGGCGCGTTCCGCACCGGGGAAAGCCAACGCGACGGCCCCGAGCGAGAGCGCCCAGCATAACCAGGCGGCCGGAACCGGGCCGGTCCATCTGTTCAGGACCTTTCTCACGCCTCTTTCACTGCATCGACCTCAAGCTCCACCAGCAGGTCGTCGCGGCAGACATCCGCCTCAACCGTGATGAGCGGCAAGCCCTCCAGGCGGCGCGCGCGCAACCATGCCTGCCACTCCGTCATGTAGGCGGCCTTCTTCAGGTACATGACCGCGCGCGTCGCGTCGCGCCAACCCATGCCGCGCGACACCAGGATCGCCTCGACCACATCCATCGTCAACTGGATCTGACGCGGCACGTCGTTCACGCAGGCCGTCGCGCCGCCCGGCTCGATGCTGGCCGTTCCGGACACCATCAGCGTGCGGCACTCCGGCGTACCGATCTCGACAGATCGGCTGAACGAACTGCCGTACTCCAGCGCCGCGCACTGCAAGGGCGAAGGGACGGCTTCCACCGTCACGGCGCCGGGAACACGCGGCTTGACCGCGATGGCGCAGGCGGTGATCGCCGAGCCGCACAGGTTGGCGCTGCCGATGCCGGTGCTCGCGGGGACGAGTCCGTCATAGACCGCACGCGACCGGAAAAATGCGTCGCGCGCGCGATTGAACGGATCGTACCACTCCAGAATGCGGTCCATGTAGAGCCACGTGCGCGCCACGTTCGCAAAGGTCATGCCGGCATCTGCAAGCGCGTCTTCAATGCCTTCGAAGACCGCCGTCGTCTGCGCTTCGCGCGACGCAGCCAGGTCTGGCGGCAGCACGCCGGTGAGCAGGCAATACTCGGCATAGTCGTCGTGGTAGGCCACCCCGACTGTGCAACCGTGGCGCCGGATCAACCGCGGTTCTACGCCGCCCACCACGTACCTCTGGTAGACCGGCGGCAATTCACCGCTGCCGCCGCACAGCCAAAGCTGCGGGACGGACGTTCCTTTTGCGCCGACCCCGGCCTGCTGCAACTGTGCGTGGCTGCCCCAGCCGGTCTGAGACACCGCGCGCCCTCGGACTGCCTGCGGCACGCCTTGCTCCGCTGACCACGACCCCATTTCCTGGTGCCGCGTCACACCGCCATGAAAAATTCCCCGCATACGCCTTCCTTTACGCTTAGATGCCAGACACCCTTCCGCTTCCCTCAGAGCGACAGCACAAATTCCGTCAACGCGTCGATCTCCTCGTCGTTCAGCTTCTGCGTCGCGCCGTGCGCATCCTGCGGATTACACGCTTTCAGAAGCTCCTGCATCGTCAGAGCCCGTCCATCATATAGATACGGCGCCGTGCGCCACACCTCGACTAGCGTGGGCGTGTCGAATTCGCGCGCCTCTTCATTGCCGACTCCCAGCCCGAGGTTATATTTTTTGAGATTGGTGAAGAGCCGTTCGCCGTGCGGCCCGAGCTTGTCGCCGGGATGGCACTCCGCGCAGCCGGCCCGCTTGAACAGCTGCTCGCCTTGCCTCGCCTTGGCAGAAAGCGCACCGTTGACGCGGTAGGGACTCACCTCCGGCGTGAGCGACATCGCGTAGGCATCCAGGCAGAGCGCGTCTTCCTCCGGACGCACAACAAACTGGATGTGCGTAAGTCCCTTGCGGTTGCAGGCCTGAAGATCCGGGCGGATGCCGGTCACCATCGTCGGCGGCGTCAGATGGGTGTAGATCATGTTTTTGGTCTGCTTGGGGTTGCCGATGCCGTCGTTCATCAGATCCCAGTTGAGCGCGTCCGCACGGCCGTCGGGGTGGCAGCTCGCGCAGCTCTGCCAGTGCTGGAAACACATCGCGCCGTCGTTCCACAGCATCTCGCCGCGCCGCACGCGATCCTTGCCGAGATCGACCGGCGCACCCAGCGCGACAGCCAACGGCGTCGCGGCCGCGTCGCCCAACGTCAAGGTCGCCAGCGCATCGGCGAAATAGAGCGCCGCGTAAACGGTGCCGCCAGCCACCGCCACGCCACGGGGCCCGTCACCGTCCAGTTTCACGCGGCGGCGCACGGTGACGAGAAACGAGAGGTCGTTCGGCACATCGGCCGCAGATTTCGTCACCTCGGTGACCTTCTCGTTGCGCGCCGCCTTATCCAGCCGCGTATGGAATTCAGCGCGGTCGATCACGCTCAGCTCGCGTGTGCCGGCGTGCGCCACCACCACGTGCTTGCCGTCCGGAGAGACCGCCACCCCCCAAGGATTGGCCGCGCCGAGATCCACATCATCCAGGAGTGCCGTGTTGACATACGCGCCCGTCTCGCCGTTAAAGACACTGAGCCCCGCCGTGTTCATCCAGCCGCGCTCAAGCTGGGTCGTCGGAAGCTGATAGCGTCCGAAGGTGTGGGTGACATAGACATATTTGCCGTCCGGCGACGCGCCGACGCCGCGTACGCCGGTCGAGCCGTTAGGCAGCAGCACATGCTGAACGGCGTGACCGGCCGAGGTGTCGATCACGCTGACCGACGCCGCGACGACCGCGTCGGTGGCGCGGCAGGCCGGCAGCAGGTTCGCCACAAACAGCAGGCGGCCGCCGGCGCCGAGCGCCGCCGCAAACGGCTCGCGCAGCACCGGCACCGTCGCCTTGACGCTCAGCGTTCGGGCATCGAACACCCGGACACAGGCGTCGAAACGGCAGAGCACGTAGAGCGTGGCGCCATCCGGGCTCACCACCGGCGCAAGCGGCGTGTGACCCGCCGCCGCCTGCACGGCCGGCGTGCCGTCCGCCGCGAACTTCTGCACGAAGCCCTCGGCACCGCCGCCGGTCACGAAAACCGTTCCGTCCGGAGCCACGGCGACTCCGCTCGGGTCCGCTGGCCCCGCCGTCGCGCCGCCGCCGAACAGGGAGGACCAAAACCCGCGCGGGCGCTCCGTCTCGTTCTTGAGCAGCCACTCGCCCGCGACCTTGGCCCGTCCGAGGTCTATCACCAGCAGGCGGCCGCCGGTCGCCGACGTCACATAGGCCCGCTTGCCGTCCGGCGCAACGGCCAGACACTCGGGAGAGACATACGAAGCCGCCTCCGCATACACCGCGAATCCCGCTAAAACACCCGCCACTACTCGCTTCATCCTGTCTCCTCGTGCGCCGACGGCTCATCCCCTCCGGCCGCTCGCATTCGTTCCCCGTTTCTGGCGTGCGCCCGTCGGCTGGTGCCGGGGCGCGCGTCCGCCTAAACCTCCCGCCCGACCGCCTGGGCGATCGCCCGCAGTTCTTTGACCAAGTTGTAAAACATCTCCGGCGTCTCGCTCTGGTCGCCGTCGCACAGTGCGCGGTCCGGGCAGGCGTGCACTTCCATCATCACGCCGTCCGCACCGCAGGCCACCGCCGCGCGCGACATGGCCGGCACCAGCGACGCCTTGCCCGTGCCGTGGCTCGGGTCCACGATGACCGGCAGCCAGGTGCGCTCTTTCAGCAGCGGCACGGCGCTCAGATCGAGCGTGAAACGCGTTGCAGTCTCGAACGTGCGGATACCGCGCTCGCAGAGCACCACCCGCCGCTCGCCCGCGCTCAAGACATACTCCGCCGCATACAGATACTCTTGGATCGTAGCGCTCATGCCGCGCTTGAGCAGCACCGGCTTGCCGCAGGCCCCGGCATCGCGCAGCAGGATCGAATTGTGCATGTTGCGCGACCCGATCTGCAGCATGTCCGCCACTGCCGAGACGATCGGAAGCTGCGCGGATTCCAAGACTTCGGTGACCACCGGCAGTCCGGTGCGCGCACGCGCCTCCGCCAGAATCTCGAGGCCTTCCTCGCACAGGCCTTGAAAGGCGTAAGGCGAGGAGCGCGGCTTGAAGGCTCCTCCGCGCAGCATGGATGCCCCCGCCTCCTTGACGGCACAGGCGATCTCAATCATCTGTGCCCGACTTTCCACCGTACAGGGGCCGGCGATCAGCACCAGCCGTCGACCGCCAAAGACGACATCGCCCACCGACACGGTTCCAGCCCCGGCCCCCACAGTATCTTTGTCGACTATCATGGCATGCTACCACCCGCTGACGCGCCGGCGTCCGGTGCCGTTCCTTCATCCCCCGAACGCACCATCAAGGAACACCTTAGCTCATTGCGGATCAGTATACCGCAACACCGGTTATCCGTGCAAGCGCGGATGGGGCACATGGCAGTTCTGTTGGGGAGACGTCGGCACCAACGGTACTGCCACGTGCCCCCTGCCTCAGATGCCGTGCGCATCGCTTGCAAATCAACCGTTCATGCGGCACAATAGGAGGCATGAAACGGGTAGACAA
>JAGOBZ010000162.1 GCA_017999015.1 Kiritimatiellia bacterium | reverse complement strand
TGAAGAGGCGCACTTGTTTGTTGTCAAAGGCGATCTCCGGCACCTGCCCTGCCGCCACGGTGAACGCGGCGTTGGTGCCGCTTTCAGGGGTGAAGACGCTGATCAGATCTTCTTTGACGCTGACGCGACAGGTGCCGTTGGAGGAGTCTTCGCGGATGCCGAGGTGCAGCTCCATGCCGTTGACGACGGGCAGGCGGACCTTGACCGGGCCGGTGAGGTCGCCCTTGAACCAGGTCATGCCGTCCTTGAAGGTGACCCACTGTCCTTCGGGCGAGGCCCAGTGGCGCATGAACGGGTCGTTGACGTACAGCGGGTTCTTTTCGAAGCGCTCGCTCGGGCGGGTGTCTTTCGAGGAGACCTGCGGCGCCGTGAAGAAAAGGTCTGACTCCGCGCTGGCGGAAACGCCCTGCACGCCGCCGGGCTGCCGGGCGGGTCGGTCGAGGCAGACGAGGCGTCCGTCCGCATAGCCGCGCAGCTCGTGCGGGCGCAGGGCGTCCAGCGCGAGCGTCACGCGGTTGCTGGCGAAGGCGGCGGTGTGGCTGTCGAGCAGGACGGTGTTGGTCGGGGTGACCGCCTCCAGCAGGTAGGTGCGCGCGCCGTCGGCCTGAGCGCAGGTCAGGCGGTAGAGCGGGGCGCCGTCCTCGCCGCCGCCGGCTGTCAGGCCGCAGGTGAAGGCGTCGGAGGTCGCGACAAAGAGTGACTCCTGACGCAGCGGGCCTCCGGAGGGCTTGCCGTAGGTCCACGTGTTCGTCGCGCCGGCGGCGGGCGGCATGTACAGCCAGGCGGTGGTGTGGCGCAGGAGCGACTGCACACCGGGGGTCTGCTGGCGCGTGGCGAAGGCCACATCCTCGGGCGAGTCGAACCGCTGCTCTTCGTGAGACCAGGCCGCCACGTCGTCAAAGCGCGTGGTTTCACCGTCCGGCATGCTGGCGAAAAGCCCGAAGCGGCCGCCGGGCGGCAACGGCATTTTGCGCCGGATGACATCGATGTTGTCTGCCCGACAGATCACGCGGTCGTCCATCACCTGCACTTCGAGCAGCAGCCACTGGCCTGCCGGGAGCTCGGTCTGCACGGCCTCCAACGCTTCGGCCGGCGCGTCGGCTGCCGCCGGCTGGCGCCACAGCTCGAGGACCAGGCGGTCGGTCGCGGGATCAGTCCTCGCCGTGAAAGCCAGGAATCCGCCGAACTCGCCGGCCAGGAAGACGAGGCCGTTGGTTCCGCTGTTGTGCTGCACGGCGGCCCGGTAGACGTAGCGGCTGTAGAACGGCTCGCCGGCCAGCACCACGGCGTTGGTGCCGCCGCCCTCCAGCGTGTAGAAGTTCGGGCTCTTCTCCGGCTTCGGCTGGCGCGCGAGCTGATAGCCGCCGGACGAGCCGCTGATCGAGCCGGTGACCGAGTGCAGCTTCCAGATCCCGCCCATGATCTCCCAGGTCGGCGGGAACTCGGAGCCGGCCGGCACGAGAAAGTTGTCCTCGAAGGCGAAGGCGCCGAGCCGCTGCGTGTAGTCGTCCACCTCCGCCTCGGGCGGCTGGTTCTCCGGCGCGTGCTGAAGGTTCAGCGGGCCGGACCAGAGTTCCGGCATGCGCAGTACGGGCTGCTGGTCGACATAGGCATACCAGGCGTCTTCGTCGCGCTTCAAGGTGAACCAGCACAGGTTGGTGCCCAGCGCCGGACATGGCCAGGTCGCGATGCGGTCGCTCTTGCCGCGCGGGATCATGTCCTTGGGCGTCAGCCGGAACGCGGTCTCGCCGCTGCCCAGCGATACCTCGATCCGGCTGTTGTCAGCCGGATTGCACAGGTGCACGCGCAACGCACCCCGTTCCGGTTTGAGGTTCATGGCCGCCAAGGCGCTGCGCTCCGCGACCTCCAGCCGCGGCTCCCAACCCTCGGGCGCCGCCGCCATGACCGTTCCCCCTAAGATGCCCAGCGTCCCCCAACAAACAAAAAATCTCTTTTTCACTTCAGCCATTTTAACAGGTTTTGACACGCCGCGTAAGGGGGGTGCCGCCCGGAATCCAAAAAACCAAAAAAACCGAGCCACCCCTTGCGAGATAACGAAGGTCAACGATGTTTATTGCCGCTGCCCTCGTCGGCCCGAAATTCCTGAATCACATTCCTCGCGCTCGCAAAACCGGGTCGGGT
This sequence comes from Kiritimatiellia bacterium, assembly GCA_017999015.1. GTDB lineage: Bacteria > Verrucomicrobiota > Kiritimatiellia > RFP12 > UBA1067 > DUPH01. Next base: position 5,071 of record JAGOBZ010000162.1, on the reverse strand, counting down.
CGTGTAAAATGAAAACCTTCTTATTCTACCGGTATCGTTTGTGCGATGCGGCGAGGGGGAAACGGAGGCGTGAGGCAACAAGGTTGAGGAGGCCGGGCATGACACGTAGACAGTTTATGGCGACAACGGGTGGCGCGATGCTGTGGGGAACGCGCCGGGCGTGGGCGGCTGCGAATGACCGTGTGCGCGTGGCGGTGGTCGGCATCCACGGCATGGGGCAGAGCCACATTCAGGCTTACCAGGCGTTGCCGAACGTCGAGGTCGCGGCGCTGTGCGATGTCGATGCCAATCTTTTTGCGCCGGTCATCAAACGCCATTTCACCGGGAAAAATTTGAAGGCGCCTAAAACCTATACCGATCTGCGCAAGTTGTACGAGGACAAGGAGGTCGACGCGGTTTCGATCGTGACGCCCAACCACTGGCATACATTGGCCGCGATCTGGGCGATCCAGTCCGGCAAGCATGTTTCGGTCGAGAAGCCTTGCTGCCATACCGTTTATGAGGGACGAAAACTGGTCGAGGCCGCCCAAAAATACAGGGTGCTGGTGCAGGACGGCGCCGAACAGCGCAGCAATCCGTGCGCGCAGAGCATGGCGCGTTTTCTGCACGATGGCGGGTTGGGCGAGGTCTATATGGCCAAGGGGCTGTGTTACAAGTGGCGCAACACCATCGGACGTTTTCCTGACGAGCCGGTGCCGGAGGGCGTCGACTATGACCTTTGGCTGGGGCCGGCGAGTAAGCGCCCGTTCAACAAAAACCGCTTCCATTACAACTGGCATTGGAACTGGGACTACGGCAACGGCGATATGGGCAACCAGGGTGTCCACGAGATGGACATCGCCCGGTGGGGGCTCGGGGTGACGCTGCCGACCCGGATCACAGCCGTGGGCGGACACGTCATGTTCGACGACGCGCAGGAGACCCCGAACGTGTTGATGGCCATGTTCGAGTTTCCCAATCCCGATGGGGGCGGGGACAAGAAGAAGATTTTGCAGTTTGAAGTGCGCCACTGGGTGGCGAATGGCGAGGACGGGATGTGGCTGAAAGGTGCCGGGCAGGGCAATGCCTACATGGCCACCAGCCGCGGCAACGTGACCGGCAATCTCTTTTTCGGCGCGAAAGGCTATATGGCCAAGGATGTCGCGGCCTGGCAGGCCTACATGGGAGAAAAACGCGAGCCCGGCGAACGCGGTTCCGGCACCGGCAATCACTACGCAAACTTTGTCAACGCAATCCGCGCGCCTGATCCTGCGGTTTTCAACGCCGGCATCCAGGAGGGCTTTTACTCCTGCGCATTGATTCATCTCGGCAACATCGCTTACCGGCTGGGACGCACGCTGACCTTTGATCCCTCGACGCTGACTTTTCCCGGCGACACCGAAGCCAACGCGTTGCTGACACGCGAATACCGCGCTCCTTATATCGTGCCCGACCGGGTTTAGCGCATCCTGGATTGCCCGCCGAATCCGCTTGTTTTCAAAGGGCCGTGCCCCGTATACTCTGCGGACATGTTTTCCCTGTCTAACAAGAGAAGGCGAAGGGCTGGGTCATGGGCGGCGCGCTGAACGTCGTTTTGGTCGGTAATCCCAATACCGGCAAGACCACGCTTTTTAATCTGCTCACGGGGGCGCGTGAGCGTACGGGTAACTGGACCGGCGTCACGGTTGAGAGCGCGCATGCCGGTTTCACGCTCGATGGCCGCGCGTACCGCATTGCCGATCTGCCGGGCATCTACTCCTTTTCGCCAGACACCGAGGATGAGCGGGTCGCCCGCGATTATCTGATCCGCAACCGTCCGTCTGCGGTCATCAACATCGTCGATGCCTCGAATCTCGAGCGCAGCCTTTACCTCACCTCTCAACTGCTGGATATGCGCGTGCCGTTGGTGGTGGCGCTCAACCAGGTGGACGTGGCGGAACGTCACGGGGTCAAGGTCGACGCGCAGCATCTGGCACAGCATCTGGGCTGTCCCGTTGTGCCGATGGTCGCGTCGCGCGGCGAGGGGCTGGCAGCGTTGCGTGCGGCGGTGGCGGATGTCGCGTCTGCGCACCGCCTGCCTGCGGCGCGCGTGGTATATGGCGAGGCCGAACCCTCTGTCCGGCGGCTGCAGGTTTGCCTGATCGTGGCGGCCGATGACGCAGGAGTGGATTCGCGTTGGCTGGCGATCAAACTGCTGGAAGGTGACCCGTTCGCGCGTGCGTTAACGAGCGGTTTGTTTGACACGATTGTGTCCGAAGAGAATGTGCGCTTGGCACGGCATACCGGACAACGGCCGGAAACCGTGGTGATGGATGCGCGGCTGGGCTTTATCCGCGGGCTTGCGCGCGATGTGGTGAGCCGACGGGGCGAGATGCGGCGGCGTTTTTCCGATGCGGCCGATCGCGTGCTGTTGAGCCGTCCGGTCGGCATCCCCGCTTTTCTGGGCGTGATGTTCGCCGTTTTCTGGCTCACCGTGCGCCTGACGCAGCCGCTGGTCGATTTTTTTGACAGTGTGTGCGGCGCGCTGCTGGTGAGCCAGACGCGGGTCTGGCTCACCGCGCTCAATGCGCCGGATCTTTTGATCGCGCTGCTCGCCGACGGCGTCGGCGCCGGCCTGACGACGGTCGCGACCTTCATGCCGCCGATCTGCATGATCTTTCTCTGCCTGACGTTGCTGGAAGAGTCGGGCTACATGGCGCGCGCGGCGTTCATCATGGACCGTTTTCTGAACGGCATCGGCCTGCCCGGCAAAGCGTTCATCCCGCTGCTGGTCGGTTTCGGCTGTACGGTGCCGGCCTTGATGGCGACGCGCACGCTGGAGCAGCGGCGCGCCCGCGTGCTGACGATGTTGATTGCGCCGTTCATGTCGTGCGGCGCGCGGATGCCGGTCTATGCGATTTTCGCAATGGCCTTTTTCGAGCGTTCGGGCAACCTTGTGATTTTCGCGCTCTATCTGACCGGCGGGCTGCTCGCCATTTTGTCGGGCCTCGTGCTTCACCGCACCCTGCTGAAGGGCGAAGCTGCGGCCTTCGTGATGGAGCTGCCGCCGTATCACGTCCCTGCTCTGCGCGGTTGCCTGGAGCATGTGTGGGCCAATCTCAAAAGCTTTCTTACTCGCGCCGGGCAAGTGATCGTCGTGATCGCGCTGCTGCTGAGCCTCGGCAACGCGGCGCTGGACCGGGCGAGCGGCGATGCGGAACGTGCTGCCGGATGGCGCGCGTCCGCCGCACAGGCGATGACGTTGGCGCTGCGGCCGATGGGCGTGTCGGAACAGAACTGGCCGGCCGCCGCCGGATTGCTGACGGGGCTGATGGCCAAGGAGGCGATCGTGGGGACGCTGGAGGTGCTCTACGCGCATGTGGATGATGCGTCCGACGATGTCCCGTTCTCGTTCGGCAAGACGCTCACGGACGCCGGCAGGCAATTGGCTGCAGCCTACAGATTCGGCGCTGCGGCCGCGGCAGGCCGTGCTGAACAGGAGGAGGGCGCGATGCGCGGCGGCGGTCTGCTCGATGCGATGCGCCGTCATTTCGGCAGCCGCGCCGCTGCTTTCGCCTATCTCTTGTTTGTGTTGATCTATTCGCCGTGCGTGGCGGCGTTGATCGTGCTGGCGCGTGAGGCGGGCTGGCGCTGGATGCTTTTCGCGGTGAGCTACCAGACGCTGTTGGCGTGGATGGTGGCAACGGTGTTTAATCAGTTAGCCACCTGTGCGGAGGCACCGCTGCGCGCGGCCATCTGGGTGGGCAGCGTGGCTGCCGCGGCGGCGGGCGGATATGGCCTACTGCGGGTCGTCGGAAAGCGAGTGATCGTATGAGTCATCCAGACGATCTTCATCCGGCCCCCTCAACCGGGCGCAGCCTGATGGATCTCAAGGACGGTGAAGGCGGGATCATCCGGGTGAACCACGACCGGAAATCTGCCGAAATGGGGCTCTTCCCCGGTGCACGCGTGCAGATGTTCCGCAATCGCAAACATGAGCGGTCACTGGTGATCGGCGCCGGAGAGGCCCGTTTTCTGGTGTCCAGGGCGATCGCAAAAAAGGTGGAGCTGGTGGGATAGGGGTTTTCATGCGCGGGTATGCGTCGTATACTGGTTCCCAAAGAAGGAGGTTATTAGGATGAGTGGAAAAGGATGGATGGCGATGGCGGTGGCGGTGGCATGCGTGGCACTGGCCGGCATGAGCGAAGAGATCAAGAGCTATGTGCTGGTGAAGGAGAGCGCCGACAAGCAGGACGCCTTTCTCCAAGAGGTGGCGGGTTTCCTGGAAAAAGCGGGGCACTTTTATCTCGCGACCTGCGAGCAGGATGGCGCGCGTGTCCGCCCGATCAAGTACACTTTTGTGATGGATAACAAGCTGGTCTTGGTCACCTCGTCAAAGAAGGAGATGTTCGCGCAGCTTCAAAAGAATCCCAAAGTCGAGGTCGCGCGCACAGCAGTCGACGGCAGCGCGTATCTGCGCTACAAAGGCACCGCCGAGCTGTGCAAAGATGAGGCGGTCAAAGCGAAAATCATTGAGGCGTATCCCTTTTTCGAGAAAAACTTCAAGGAGAACCTCGTGGTCTTCGCGATCGCACCGGAGATGGCCGGCCTCTTTCCGATGAAGGGCGGCCAGGCCAAGACCAAGGTGTTCAGCACGGAAGCGCGTTAAAGGGGCCGCCACGCCCGGCCGTCGCGGGCCAGCAGCTCGGCGGCGGCCGCGGGTCCGTCCGAGCCTGCGGCGTAGGCGTGCAGCGGACAACGGCCCGCAGGGTCGCGCCAGGCGTCAAGGACTGGCGTGAAGAGCTGCCAGGCTGCCGTGATCGTCTCGTTGCGAACGAAGAGCGTGTGGTCGTGAAGCATGGCGTCCAGCAGCAGCCGCGCATAGGCGTCGGGGGCGTCCAGCTCGTCCCCGAGGTCGGAATACCTGAACGCGAGCGGCAGTTCGCCCATACACAGTTTGGGCCCCGGACGCTTGGCCTGCAAGTGCAGGCTCATGCCTTCATCCGGCTGCACCTTGAGCACCAGCGAGTCGGGGTCGCAGGCGCCGAACAGCGTGTGCGGCGAGGGCTTGAAGACCAGGGTGATGGTGCTGGCCTTTTCCGCGAGACGCTTG
>JAGOBZ010000161.1 GCA_017999015.1 Kiritimatiellia bacterium | reverse complement strand
ATCGACAGCCGCGCCGACGACCACGAACAGGCCGAGGCCGATCCGGCCTTCACCGGCTTTCATCGCCTGGAATACGGTCTGTGGGAAACGGGCACCACCGAGGGACTGGACCCGATCGCCGACAAGCTCCTCGCCGATGTGCGCGAACTCGCCGGACGGATCGAGGGGCTGACCTTCCCGCCCGAGGTGGTGGTCGGCGGCGCCGCCGCGTTGATGGAGGAGGTCGCGGCCACCAAGATCTCCGGCGAGGAGGACCGCTACAGCCACACCGACCTCTGGGATTTCAGGGGCAATTTCGACGGCTCGCAGAAGATCGTGGAACTCGTCCGCCCGGTGATGAGCCCGGACGACGACGCCTTCCTCGCGACGGTCGACACCAATTTCGCCACGATCGACGGCATCCTCGAAAAGTACCGCGACGGCGAGGGCTATGTGACCTACGATCACCTGACCGAAGCCGACCGGGTGCAACTGGCGAGCGCGGTGAACACGCTGGCCGAGGATCTCTCGACCCTTCGCGGCAAGCTCGGCCTCGACTGAGGCAGCCGCCGCCCGGATCGCGCCGCCCATTGGCTGGCGCGGTCCTCCCGCGTCTGTTATTCATGGAAGTGGCATTTTCATGCCAGACGCCGGCTTCCGGTCGCCGGAGCGGCCGGCGAACAACAACAGGGAGCAAACAGCATGGGTTTCGGTGATCTTCTCGGTCAGATGATCCAGCAGGGCGTCGGCGGTCGGCACGGATTCGATCGCATTGTACACGGCCGCCTTTTCGACCGGGCTGACCAGAATCATGTTACCGAGTTGGCCGTACTTTTCCTCACCCCCGATCGAGATGAATCCGAAAAGCTTGCCGCCTGTTGCTGTCCCAGTCGCGTCTCCGATAATGTCATAAGTCGCGGTCGTCCTCAGCATCTCCAACGGGATATCTTGTTGCGCGATCTTGTTACTGAAGCTCGCACAGCCGCCCAGCAGGAGAGCACCCTTCACCATGATAAGCGCCGTGATCGTGCTTTTTCGTGTTCTTGTCATAATGAGTCTCCTTTTTTACAAACAACCCTTCCGGCTGTTATCTTGGTGTGTATATATGAGCATGGGGTGCATGTCAATATAATAATCGGAAAGTGTCGGGGTGAAGCCTTCGGGTTGTCGGCCGCATGATTACCCGAGACGAGGCGGGCGTCAAGACCAAGGAGCAGGTCACCGACGGGCTCTTCCCGAACCCGCAGAGCCCGCGCCGGTCAGCGAACGTCTTCGACGCCGCCGACCGGCTGACGTCGGCCACGGTCGCAGAAGGCTCGAACACCTACGCCGAGACGTACCTGCACGGCGCACTGGGGCGTCCCTAAATAAACGGTTCTCACAGTTATTTGACGCATCCGGCCAGCCAGCCGACCATGAGGTCCGGAAAGAGCAGCAGCAGAAGGAAGACAATCAGGTAGGCGGGCAGAAAACGCATCGCGCCGCGGAAGACCTGCGCGGCGTGGGCGTCCGGCGACATCCCCGCGACGACAAAGCAGGAGACGCCGACCGGAGGCGTGATCGCGCCGAGCGTGGTGACCAGACAGACCACCGGCCCGAACCAGATCAGGTCATATCCCATGCGCGTCACCAGCGGCTGGAAGAGCGGCAGCGAAATCAACAGGAACGCCAGGGCGTCCATGATGCAGCCACCGACCAAATAGCAGCCCATCATAAAAAGCAGGATCACCGCCGGTGCCAGATTCATCTGTGCGACCCAGTCGGTCAGCTCGAAAGGCAGGCGCGTCAGCACCAGAAAGCGCCCGAACACCGTGGCGCCGGCCAGGATCAGAAAGACCATCGCGGTGATGCGCAGGGTCGCCCATGCGGCGTTCACGAACTGTCGGCGCGAGAGTCGCCCGCGCACCAAGCATCCAACGATTCCGAGCAGGGCGCCGAGCCCGGCCGCCTCGGTCGGCGTCACCCATCCCGAGAACATCGCAGCCATGATCACGCCGAAGAGCACCGCGACGTCGAGCACCTGCGGCAGCAGCGCGAGGCGCCGCCGGCGCGAACCTCGCACGCTGAGCCGCGCCCAGTCGGGATGGCGCCACAGGGTGACCTTCACTGACAGCACGAACAGCGCCGTCAGCAGCACGCCGGGCAGGATGCTGCCCGCAAAGAGCTTGCCGATGCTCTGTCCGGTATACAGGCCGTACACCACCAGTACGATGCTCGGCGGAATCATCGCGCCCAGAGTGGAACCGGCGGCGATGCTGCCGCACTTCAGTTCCGGATGATAGTTGTTGCGCCACATCGGTTTCAGGGCGACCGAACTCATGGTTGCGGCCGTGGCGGTGTTCGAGCCGCAGATCGCCGAAAAACCCGCGCAAGCCAAGATCGTCGTCACCGCGAGCCCGCCGCGCGTATGCCCGAACCACGCCTGCGCGGCGCGGAACAGACGGTCGCTATAGCCCGCGTGATAGATCACCTCGCCCAGCAGCACAAAGAGCGGGATCACGGTAAAGCCGTAGTTCGAGAAGACCGTCCAGACCTCTGCGCCGACCGTGCCGTTCAGCAGCGCCGCAGCGGTGGCTGGCGGGTTGAGCGCCAACAGGCCGATGAAGCCCGCGAGCAGCATCGCCAGTCCCGGCGACATGCCGGTGAACAGGATGAGGGTCAGCATGATGCCGATCCCGAGATACCCGAGCGCCGCAGGGCTGGCCGCGATACGGGTGAAATGGAGTCCGGCCCAAAGCGCCGCCGCCGCCACAACAACCAGCCCAGGCCCGAGCACCGGCCATTTCCTTGGCTGCGCGTCGACTGCGGGCACCTTGCCGCGTCCCGTCTCGGGCTCGTCGCAGATCGGGTTGACCGTCTGAGCGCGCTGCTGTTCGCAGGCGTCCTTCTTGATATGGCCGAACGCGAGCACCGCGAAGTCGGTCAGATACGATGCCGCCAGCAGGAAAAGCCCGCCGGCCGCGCCGACCATCAGCCACGGATAAGGCAGCTTCAGCGTCTCGGAGACCTCGCCGGCCCGCAGCAGCACACAGGCGCGGCTGACCAGTTGCCCCCCCAGGACGGCGACCAGCACGGCGCCGGCAAACACGTTAAAGGCACCGACCCAGCGCCGGGCACCGGGCGCGTACACGCGCGTGAACAGGTCCAGTTCGACGTGCCCGCGCTTGCGCTGCGTGTCGGCGAGCGCGAGCGCCGCGAGCAGTGCGCCGAAGAGTCCGGACAGCTCGTAGCTTGCACTGATCGGATGTCCGGCCATACGGCAGGCCACGTTCGCGCCTGAAAGCAGCACCAGGGTGACCAACAGGAAGCCCGCCGCCACCATTCCGGCGGTGCAGATCTGTTTTTCAACGCGGATCAGCGATTGCAGCATGAGAAGATTTCCAAAGAGAATACGAACGGCTGAAGGCCGTCCGCAATGGGCTTAGGGCAACTGACTGCGGATGTATGCAAGGACTGCTTCGGCATCGATGCCCTTGGCGCCGGCGCGGGACACGTAATCGGCGATCAACGGCTGCGCTGTGGCGCGCAAAACGGCGCGATCCGCGTCCGTGGGCTCATGGATGACGAGCGCGTGCTTCTCTTTCGACCATTCCAGTGCGGTCTGCACATGCTGGTCCACATAGGCGCCCGTCCACTCGGCATGCTCACGGTAGAGGCCATCGAGCACCTGCTTGACCGACGCAGGCAGCGCCTCGTATTTCGCCTTGTTCATCACCACCGCGAAACTGATGACGCAGAGATCGGTTTTGTAGACAAACGGGCAATAGGCCGCATAGTTCATGTCCTTCAGCACTTCGCCGGAGGAGACATTGCCTTTCACCACACCCTTTTGCAGGGCATCCGGCACGTCCGACTGCGGCATCGCGACCGGCGCGGCGCCCAGCCGCTTCATCACCTCGGCACCGGTGCCCGAAGAGCGCAGCGGCAGATTCTTGAGATCCGCCAGCGTCTTGATCTCCTTGGCGCTCATCACCAGCGCGGGCGGGCACGTGAAGAGCGCCAGCACTTTCACCTGCTCGAATTCCGCAGGCTTGAAACGCTCGATCAGGCCGGCCAGGATCCGGCTAGCGCTTTTGGCGTCAGGGAAGAAGTGCGGCAGGTCCATGGCCTCGGAGACCGGGAAGCGCCCGGGCTGATAACTCATCGCGAAGTTGCCGATGTCAGCCGTACCCGCAATCACACCGTCGAAAATATCCTTCGCGCCGAGCAGCGTGCCGCCCGGGAACGTGTTGACTTTGACGGCGCCGCCGGTGCGTGTCTCAACTTCTGTCTTCCACCGCTCCATCTGCACGCAAGGGAAGGTCGCCGCAGGCGGGAAGTTCGCGTAGTTCAGCACAATCGGCCCGTCGGGCGCCGCTCCCGCGTCCTTGCGTCCGCAACTCGACAACACCGCGCCAAGCCCGACCAACAACACCGCTATGAGATTTTTCATCATAAGCCCTCTCTGTCGTTTCTGTTTATAGTAACGCATGATAGCGTTTCACCGCCGGTATGGCAACCGGATTCTTTGGCCGATTCACCGAGCTTTGGCAGCCCAGTCTCGGCGTTTGCCCTTGCCGACCTTGCATGGTATGATCGGGGCATGATTACGGCAAGCTATTTGCGGTGCGCGTTTTGGCGACTGTCCGTGTTCGTGTCGGCTTGCGCCTGTTCGGGGATCCGCGCCGCCACCATTTTTGTCGCTCAGCAAGGCGACGACACCTATCCCGGCACCCTGCTTTTTAAATGATCCAAGCCGTCCGGAGAAAGTCTTCATGCGTATCCGTTCCGCCCTCTTCATCACGCTTGCGCTTTGCGGCATCATTGCGGTTGACGCGCCTGCCGACGTCTTGATCACCGAGGTGCTGGCCGACAACGAGAACGGCCTCCGCGACGAAGACGGCGACCGCCAGGATTGGATCGAGCTGTACAACAGCGGGGAGCACGCCGTTTCGCTGGATGGCTGGTGGCTGACAGACAAACCCGCGGCACCCGCGCTCTGGCGTCTGCCGGCGGTCACTCTCGCGCCCGGCGCCTGCCTGCTGATCTGGGCTTCCGGCAAGAACCGCGCCGACCCCGCCCGGCCCCTGCACACCTCGTTCAGCCTCGCCAAAGGCGGTGAATATCTCGCGCTTTTCCGTCCCGATCCGGAAACAGGCGCACCGCTCCTGGCCGACGCCATCGAGCCCTCCTTCCCGGCGTTGCCGCCGGATGTTTCGTACGGCAAGCTGTTCGAGCCGGCATCGCCACCCACGGCCCCGGCGTGGACCGGGGCGAGCGGCTTCTTCAGCGCACCGACGCCCGGCGAGGAAAACGGCGCCGGCACCGCCGGCCCGCTGCTCTTCAATGCGGCGCCGGAAGACCCGGATGTGCCGCGTCCGCTGGGCACCCCGGCCAGCCCGCCGCTCACGGTGACGGTCCGCGCGATTCCCACGCTCCACGCCGTGCGCGCCGTGCGCGTCATTCCGCGCGTCCTGTTTCAGCCTGAACTGGCGGCCGTCGCGATGGCGGACGACGGCATCGCGCCGGACACGGTGGCCGGTGACGGCACATACGCCGTGCAGCTCCCGACCGGCGCGCTGACGGCCGGGCAGATGTTCCGCTGGCGCTTTGAAGTCGAGGATGAGACCGGCACCGTCACGCGCCTGCCCGCCTTCAGCGACCCGCTGGACGCGCCGCAGTATTTCGGCACGGTGGCGGTCGTTCCCGCAACCGCCGCCAGCCAGCTTCCCGTCCTCGAGTGGTTCGTGCAGAACGCGCCGGCCTACGGTCCAACCACGGAACCGTTCCGCGGCTGCTGCTACTACCTCTCCAACTTCTACGACAATGTCGGCCACATGATCCACGGCCAGACCACCGCCACTTTCCCGAAAAAGAGCTACGATTTCGACTTCACAGGCGAGGACCGCTTCCTGTGGCGGGCGGACGCTCGCCGCGTCAAAGACATCAACCTGCTCACCAACTACGCCGATAAAACCAAAGCCCGCAATCATCTTTCGCACTGGATGGCGCAGATGAGCGGTACGCCGCACCATTTCGTCGTGCCGGTGCGCGTGCAGTTGAACGGCGTTTTCCACGGCGTGATGGATCTGGTGGAGGATAGCGACGACCGTATGCTGGAGCGCAACGGGCTTGATCCAGAAGGCGCGCTCTACAAGATCTATGGCACCACGGTCGCCCTGGCCGAAAAGAAGACCCGCAAGGAGGAGGACAAGAGCGACATCGCCGCTCTCTACGCGGGCTTGAGCCGGTCACTCCCGCTCCATGAGCGTCTGATTTTCACCTACGACAACGTCGATGTGGCCGCGCTCATCAACTATCGCGTGACGCGCCTGCTCAACGGCGACGCCGACATCGGCGAGAAAAACTATTGTCTCTACCGCGACACCAACGGCACGCGCGACTGGCAGCCGATCATGTGGGACGTGGATCTGACGCACGGGCACAACTGGAGCGATACGCTGGGTTATTTCGATGACGCCCTGACCACCACCATTTTCTTTCACGCGGGCGGACTGAAATCGCTGCTGTACGACATCGCCTACCACGGCCCCGAGTTCCAGCAGATGTTTGTGCGCCGTCTGCGCACGCTCATGGATCGGGTGTTGCAAGCCCCCGGCACGTTGGACGGCTTGATGGAGCAACAGCTCCGGGCCGTCGCGGCCAGCATCGATCCCGATCCTGCCGACCCCTCGCCGTGGACAGACGGTGATCTCGATGCCGCGCGCTGGGGTTTTCACGCGAACTACGCGCCTCATCGCCCGCGCGAGGAGGTCGAGCGCGTGATCGCCGGTTACCTCGCGCCGCGCCGCGCCTTCCTTTTCAATACCGGCGCAGGCCGCCCCGCCTACAACGGCGTACCCATCCCCGATGCGCCGCAAGTCAACGCGCTCGGCATGGTGACGATTGACGCGCTCGATTTCCTGCCGGTCAGCGGGTCGCAGGCGGAGGAGTACGTGATCCTGCGCAACACGACCGCGCAGGCGGTCGACCTCTCCGGCTGGTCGCTGGAGGGCGAGGTCCGCCACACCTTCAAGGGCGGCACCGTGATCCCTCCGGGGGCCGGCACTCCGGCGGCCAACTACGTCGGCCTGCTGCATGTCGCGAAGGACGCCAAGGCCTTCCGCGCGCGGGCCAGCGGGCCGACCGGCGGCGAGCGCCGTTTCGTGCAGGGCAACTATCAGGGCCAGCTCTCGGCGCGCGGCGGGACCGTCATCTTACGCGACGACGCCGGGCAGGTGATCGCGACACGCACCTATGCCGGCGCGCCGACCGCGGCGCA
>JAGOBZ010000160.1:2110-7254 GCA_017999015.1 Kiritimatiellia bacterium | reverse complement strand
GGGGAGGAGCGCACGCGCCGCACGCCTTCCCCCGATACCTATCCGGTTGAGTTGGTCCAACTCGCGGCTCAGCTCCCGTTGGCCGACCCCTTCACCTTGCAGGGCACGCTCTGGGCCGGGCAGAATCTTGACGCCTATTACGGCGGGGTTCTACAGGGTATCAATCTAGCCGAGGGCCGTGCCGTGTCGGCCTGCGGCGGCTGGGTCGAAGGGGTCTATGATCTGACGGACCGGTGGTCGCTCGCGCTCGGCTACGGCCTTGACAACCCGTCGGATGGCGATCTCTCGCTCGCCGCCTCGCGTACATTCAATGAACGTTACTTTGCCTCACTCTTCTATCTGGTCACCGCGAACTTGATGATCGGTGGCGAGTATGCGCTGCTTCGAACCGAGTTCAAGGAGGAAGAGCGCGTGACCGATAATCGCATACAGTTCTCCGGTCAGCTTTCGTTTTAATGATTATCGTTTTAATGATTATCGTTGCAAATATTGAGATCCTGTACTAAGTTAAGGACACGTTCATTATTTTGCTATGGTGTACATGCGTGTAGTGGTTTTTTTGTAGTTGCATAGGGTGTAGTCCTGCCTGTCAAACGAATGAGGAGGTGTGTTGTGGCACGATATCGATTCTTTACCTTTGTGATCCCTTCGCTATTGGCTATCAATGTTTGGGCTTGTTCCGTATGCGCGGATGCGGGCACGATAGAAAAAAGCACCGCATGTAAGGTGTGTAGCGCTTCCGGAAAAGTCTTTCCGCCCCCCGTACCATGCACGGCTTGCGCTGGTAGGGGCTTCCATTCATCTAACGCATATCGCGCTACGACGGGGACGTACAGTAACAGTCGCAAAACATGTCGAACATGTGGGGGCGACGGTATGTATCAACCTCCGAAAGTTACTTGTTCTTCCTGTGGGGGCCGGGGGAAGCACGTCGAACGTATCTTGTGCCCTGCATGCAAAGGGGGGGCTGCGTTGAATGAAACGAGGGGGACGGCAGGGCGTTTGAATACTGCGCCGGCTCCGGCCAATGGGGTCTCCGTGGACGCATGCACAACATGCGATGCGAATGGGAATGTATCCACAACAGTGAAATGCGAAATCTGTGAGCAGGGGTGGAACCACGAGAAGAATCAGGCCGGAAAATATGTGTGCCGGAATTGCAAGGCGGTGTGTGAGGGCCGGTTTACTCCGTGTGCCTGTAAGAAACTCGATTGTCCGCATTGTAAAGGTGAATTTGAGAAAAAAATGACGGAGGTTTGTCCGTTATGCGGAGGCGACAAAATAATCACACCGCTCGAACGCCAGAAAGCACAAAAAAAGGATACTGAAAAATGAAGGGGTATTTTTTTGCGGGGCTCTTTGCAGCACTGCTGGTCAACAGCGGTTGTGATCGTATCGGTCCGGATTTTATGAGAAATCGGGCTGCGAAACAGCGTATGCAAAAGGATACTCAACTTGCTCTTCAGGAGGAACGGCTTCGATTAGCTGAAGAGGCCGAGCGTCGTGAACGTGAAAGAGTAGAAGCTGAAAAATTGATGGTGTCGCTGCCAAACCTGATTGATGCCAGGATCAAGTTCTTGAGGGCAAAGGCGGAAGACCTGTCGGATACTTTGAAAAGTATTGCTGAGGATCGTAGAATCGCTGAAAAAGCGACGGCATCGATTGAAGACAGACGGGGTTTGGAATATACGGTCTACAATGTGATGACGAATCAAGACCTTAACCGATTGGCGGTGAAATATACGGGCGGAGATTTCAGCGCACTCAAAGTGGAATTTACGGAGGCTGTGCGTTTTCATAAGACCTCGCATACAGCGCTGGCTCAGGAATTGAAAGGCAACGCGGAAAATTACCGGATGCAGGTCAAGGACGTGGATAGTTCGGTGGAATTGGCTAACCAAGCCGCAAAGAATGCAGTGAAGTCCGCCCATGAAAACATTCTCGCTCGGATTGCCAAACTTGAGAAAGAAAAGGGGAATGTCGTATCGGTTTATAGAGGGACTCAAAGAGATAAGAAGTTGGAGGTGATCGATATGCAACTTGAACGTCTCAATCAACTTCTTGAATTGAGTGGAGGTTCGACGGCGCATGTCGATGCCACGCTGTTGGAAAGTGACGCGCGGAGAAAGTTTGACCGAGCATTAGACGAAAAAGAATCCAGGGATACGGCAGCCATTTCGGAAAGTCAATTCAAGGGAGACATGTTCAACGCCGCCGAAATTTACAGGGGGCGAACGATCGACCGTTTGATGAATGCGATGTCCGCACAGGTTGCCGTTCTGTCGGAAAGACTGTTTACACTGGAAACAACCCTTGAGACGCTAGAAGAGTCCAAAGCGCGTATGCAGTTGATGGAGTATGCCGATTTGGTGAAACTCCGTGATTCGGTGATGGCTGACACTCGTGACAAGTTGCATGATGCATTGTCGATTTCACCCGCCGTACGATGATGGATACATTATTAAGCAATTTTCGCGTGGTGCTGGTCGGCACCTTATACCACGGCAACGTGGGGTCGGTTTGCCGTGCCATGGCCAACATGGGGCTGCGTGAGCTGGTCCTGGCCGGGCCGCGACTGTGCGACGATGCCGGCGAAGCGTCGCGGATGGCTGTGCATGCGGCTGACATCCTGAACGCGCGGCGCGAGGTCGCCACGCTGGCCGAGGCGGTGGCGGACTGCGCCTTTGTGGCGGGGACCACCGCGCGCGGCGGGCTTTACCGGCAGCATGTGAAGACTCCGCGCGAGCTGGCGCCGGAACTGTTGCGCCTGGCGGCGAACGGGAAGGTGGCTTTGGTTTTCGGCCGTGAAGACAAAGGATTGTCCAATGACGAGATCGGGCTTTGCACCCATCTCATCCGCATTCCCGTGCACCCTGATTACACGTCGCTGAATTTGGCGCAGGCGGTCTTGCTCTGCTGTTATGAACTGTATGGTGCGCTGGGCTCCTACGAGCCGCCGATCGAGAAGTCGGCACCCGCACTAGCCGCGCGCAAGCTGAAATTGGCAGAGATGTGGCGCGACATGCTGTTGCGGATCGGGTTCATGAAAGAAGATAAAGCCGATCACATGATGCAGGGTGTGCAGCGGATTTTTTCACGCGGCGTGTATTCGGACGATGACGTCTCGATCCTCATGGGCGTGGCGCGGCAGGCAGACTGGGCCGCGCGCAACGGCGGCGGCGTGAAGCCCAAAGGCAGTACGACGGCCTGAACGGACAGGCGGCTCACTTGCTGCTCAAGGCTTTGCGCAACAAGACTTCGGTGTCGGTCACGGCGGGGTCGGCGTCAAGCGCGGACTGCACCATCTTGCGCGCTTGGTCCTGCGGGAAGCCCAGTTGGCTGAGCGCCAGAATGGCGTCGCGCAGCATGGCGTTGCGGGCATCGCCGCCGCCGGCGGTGCGCCCCGCGAGCGCTTCCAGCGGATCCACTTTGTCGCGAAGTTCTACGATGATGCGTTCGGCTGTTTTTTTGCCGACGCCGTGCACGGAGCTGATGCGCTTGACGTTGCTTTCGGCGATCGCAGCGACCAGCTCGGACACGGTCAATCCGCTCAACACGCTGAGGGCGAGCTTGGGGCCGACTCCGTTGACGTCGATCAGCCTTTCAAACATGCGCTTCTCTTCGGCCTGTGCGAATCCGAACAGCACCTGCGCGTCCTCGCGGATATGATGATAGGTCAACAACCGGCAGTCGCTGCCGGTGGCCGGCAGCCGGTCATAGGTGCTCAGAGAGATGAAGAGTTCATACCCGACGCCCTGCACGTCGAGTATGACGGTGGAGGGCGTCTTGTCGGCCAGCTTGCCGTGGAGGAAAGCGATCATAGGCAACTCTCAACGTCTCAGGCATCTTCCTCAAGACGCGGGGCGTGGGTCAGCACGTACTGTTCGGCTTCAGAGCACCAAAGGCCCTTGTTGCGCCCGCAAATCTCGGCCAGCGCCGCAAAGTAAGGGTTCTTCTCGCCGAGCGACGAAAAGTCGTCGATCGCGGTCATGGGCATGGAAACGTGAGTATAGACCAGTTTCTTGCCGCCGGGGATCTTCGGCAGATTTTTGGTGGTTTCGGCCACGGAGTCGATGCCGCCCACATGGGTGATCATAACGGACGGCGTGATCAAACCTTTCGCCGCATAGTTCATGGCGTCTTGCAGATCCTTGGTGTTCCCGCCAGAGGAGCCCACGACATGGTGCCCCATGTAGTGCACATCATAGAAATTGATGGAGGCCTTGAAATCCGCTTTGGCCGGGCCTGCGAAAAAGTTCATGCACCCCAGATAGCCCAGCAGCGCCGACCCCTGCTCAATCAGGGCCGGCACCGGCGCGAAGACCATCACATCGTCGAAGCCCTTGTTCTGGTTTACCGACTTGATGAAGGCCACGGGATCATCTTGGCCCGCGGTGTTCACATAGTGAAGTTCAACGCCGCAGGCTTGGGCGTGATCGACCGGAAAGATCTGCGCCGCACGGTCAAGCCGCGCCTGATCGATGTCGGTGATGACGAGCCGTCCCGGCCGGTGTTCAGGGCCATGCAGCGCGAGGTCGATCGCGCTCAGACCCATCGGGCCTGCACCCGCGAGGATGACCATCGAGCCGCCCTGCTTGATGCCCATTTGGTGGTCATATTCGCCTGCCTTGAAGTGGTAGCTGCACCGGTATGCCCCCACGATGCAGGATACCGGCTCGGCGATCGACGATTTGTAATAGGCGTCACCGTCATACGTCAGCAGACAGTCGAGTTCCAGCACCTCTTTGGGGATGACGATACGCGTGGCATCACCGCCGATCCAGCGGAAAGAGTAGCCCGGCGCCCAGTGCTCGTGGCCGGGGATGTTGAGTTGGGGCTGGACCCCGTACTTTTGGCCGACACTAAATTTGTTCTGCCAGTTCTTGCCGACCTTCAAGAGCTTGCCGCAAAACTCGTGGCCGAGGATGATGGGATTCTCCGCGACATCGTCGGGAACCCGCTTGTGGTTGGCGCCCTGGATCGTTGCCTTGTAATCAGACATGCAGATGCTGTTCGTGACAATGTCCGCCAAGATTTCATCATCGGTGAGTGCCGGCAGGTCAAACCTCTCAAGCCGCAGGTCGTTCTCGCCATATAGCCGCAAAGCCAACGTTTTCATCAGGAACCCTCTCGTGAAAGTTGTT
>JAGOBZ010000160.1:0-2010 GCA_017999015.1 Kiritimatiellia bacterium | reverse complement strand
GGCTGGCGCGACCGCCCGGCCGAATCGGATGTCTGGATGCTGGACCTGTCGGCGTCGGCTCCCGCTTGGCAGCCGCTGCCTGCGCTGCCGGTCCCGCGCGAGCAGCCGGTGGCCGTGATCCAGAACATGCCGGGGCCACGCACGGCGCTCTTCGTGATGGGCGGCATGGCCGCGCGCGAGGCAGGTCTGCAGATGGCGCTGGAGGACGGGTACGCCTACGATCTGGCGCAGGGCGCGGAGGGCCGCTGGACGCCGGTGGCGCCCGCGTCGCCGCGCGGCGCCGGCACCGTATGGCCGCTGATCGGCGCGTCGGCCGTGGCGAGCGGTGACCAGCACATCTTGGTTTTCGGCGGGTCGCACCGCGATGTGTGGAACGATCAGATCCGCAAAAACGCGACATTGAGCGGAGACGCGCTGACGGCCTTTCGCGATGCCTACTTCCGTCAGCCGCATGATGCCTTCCGTTTTAACCGCCAGGTGTTGGCGTACCACACCGTGACCGACCGTTGGTTCGAACTGGGCGAACTGCCCTTTGCGCCTCGTTGCGGCGCCGCCGTGCTGCATCTTTCGGACGGCACGGTCCTGCTGGCCAGCGGCGAGACCGGGCCGGGCGTGCGAACGCCGGATTGCGCGGTGGGAACCTTTCGCCGGACTGTCGCATTCCATCCCCTGAACGGCGCGGTGATGCTGATCTATTTCGCGGGCATGGCGCTGCTCGGCTTTTACTTCATGCGGCGCAACAAGAGTGCGGACGACTATTTTCGCGGAGGCGGCCGCTTGCCATGGTGGGCGGTGAGCATCAGCCTCTATGCCACGATGTTCAGCTCCATCACCTTCATATCAGTGCCCGCGCTGAGCTATGCGACCGACTTGCGCTACTACGTGATCTCGATCGGTATTCTTGTGCTCGCGCCGGTTGTTGTGCGGTATTATCTGCCCTTCTTCAGGCGGTTGAACCTCACGAGCGCCTATGAATATCTGGAGGTCCGTTTCAACCTCGCCTGCCGTCTCTTTGCCAGCGGGGCGTTCACGCTCTTCATGATCACGCGAACGGCCATCGTGACCTATCTGCCGGCGATCGCGCTATCGGCGGTGATCGACATGGATGTCAACACCGCGATCATCATCGTGACTGCCGTTACCATCCTGTACTGCACCGTGGGGGGGATTGAGGCGGTCATTTGGAGCGATGTCATTCAAAGCGTGGTGATCATCGCGGGCACGGTGCTGATCGGGTGGGTACTGATCGCTGGTACAGAGGGCGGTGTCGCAGGCTTCATCGAGATCGGGCGCGCGGCCGGCAAGTTCCGGCTGCTTGATTTCACGTTGGATTTCCAGAAGCCGGTTTTCTGGGTGGTCTTGATCGGCGGCATTGTCGCCAACTTGGCGTCGTATACCAGCGACCAGTGTGTGGTCCAGCGTTATATGACGACGCATGACGAAAAAGGCGCGGCGCGGAGTATTTTGTTTAACGGCGTGCTCTCGTTTGTCAACTGCGCCGTATTTTTCCTGATCGGGAGCGCCTTGTTCACGTACTATCATTCGCATCCCGAATGGCTCGATGTGACGATGCCCAAGAACGATTCGATCTTCCCGACCTTCATAGCGAACGGTCTTCCGCCCGGCCTTTCGGGACTGATTCTGGCGGCGGTGGCGGCGGCCACGATGTCGACGCTGTCTTCCAACCTGAACTCCTCCGCGACGGCAGTGACCACGGATTTTTACGCGCGGCTGAACCGCGCTGCGGACGAGCACAAAAAAATGCGGTGCGGTCAACTTGCGACGATCATCACCGGACTGCTGGGCGGCGGCTTCGCCCTGGTCTTGGCCAACATGGAGATTGCCTCGATGTATGACCAGTTCCAGCGTTTCCTGGGTGTCCTGACGGGAGGATTGGCGTGTCTCTTTTTCATGGGAATCTTTATGCCGCGGGTTAACGGTGTCGGGGCGGTCGTCGGTTTGGTCGCGAATTACGCGGTCTGTCTCACGCTGGACCAGTGCGCGCTGCCC
>JAGOBZ010000159.1 GCA_017999015.1 Kiritimatiellia bacterium | reverse complement strand
GGCATCGCGGGCACAGGTGTTGTCTTTTTCATGCCCGAAGTTAACCAAATCTCGGGCGCAATGTCCCGAAAATTCGTTCAACCTGTTCCAGATAAGTGATTTGGATCGCCAACAGCATCAGTCATGCTGCGCCGGAAGGTGCTCTCGGACAGGCTCACGTCCGCCGGGGCCGCACGCTCCGGCCGGATATTTGGAGGGCCCGACGGCCGAGAGCTTCAATCCTGAATCTTCATGGCCGCCTTGACCTGCGTCGTGAGCACGGCGGGCTCGCGCCGCAGCGTAGCGAGATCGAAGCGCGGCAGCAGCTCGCGCAGCGTGAGCCGTTCGCCCCACGCGGCCCAGCCGCACCACCACGCGAGCAGGCCGATGACCTGTTCCGGGGCGAGGCCCGCCGCACGCAGGGCGCCGATGCGGGTGTCGCCGTGGCGTTTGGCGAGGCGCCGCCCCTCCTCGCTCACGACCAGCGGCACATGGATAAAGGCGGGCGGCGCAAGATCCAGCGCACGGTAGAGCAGGAGCTGGCGCGGGGTGGCGGGCAGCAGATCGTCGCCGCGTACGACCTCGGTGACGCCCATTGCGGCGTCGTCCACGACCACGGCGAGCATGTAGCCCGCGCCGTCCGGGTCGCGCGCGAGCACGAAGTCGCCGCTGAGCGCGGCGACCTCCTGCGCGCAGGGGCCGTGAAAACCGTCCTCGAAGCGCACGTTTTCGCCCTCCGGCACGCGGAAGCGCCAGGCCGGCAGGCGGCCGGGCGGCAGCGCGCGTCGGGCGGCCTCATAGTCCGCGAAGCGGCCGCGGCAGAGGCCGGGATAGAAGAGACCGTCCTCAGAGTGGGGCGCGGACTGACCGGACTCGACGTCGCGCCGCGAGCAGACGCAGGGGTAGGCGAGGCCGCGCGCGCGCAGCGTCTCCAGGGCGCGGGCGTAACGGGTCCGCCGTTGCGTCTGCGTGTAGGGCGCGTGCGGGCCGCCGATATCCGGCCCCTCGTCCCAGTCCAGGCCGAGCCAGCGCAGGTCGTCGAGTGCCGCGGCGGCCGCGCCGGGCTTGTTTTTGGGATGGTCGAGATCCTCCATGCGCAGCAGCAGCGAGCCGCCGCGGCTGCGCACGCTCAACCACGCGATCATGAAGGTGCGGGCGTTGCCGAGGTGCAGCGCGCCGGTGGGACTGGGCGCGAGCCGACCGCGGGGCCTGCCGGGCGGGGGATTTTGCGTCATGCGGCCATGTTACGCCGCTGCCCGCCGCGAAGGAAGCCGAAAATGGCCTTCCGGATTCCGTTGATGGACAACAGGTTATGAAAAAACACAAAATATGGTGGACATCACCTATGCGAACTACTATATATAGACACGTTTCACGAGGTTGTCGTTTTTTCGTCCAACGTCAGACCCGGGGTTCCCCGGAAGGTGTAAGGCGTGAGGATACCGGCCAGCCAGAGGGTTTTCACGGGAGGAGATGCGTGCCCCCGCAGACCGCCGTGTCACTTTTTTTACCTTTCCCGCACGCAAAGGAAGCACCATGAGCATTGAAGCGTTGAAGAACTATGTGTTCACCTCGAAATACAGCCGGTACATCCCCGAAAAGATGCGGCGCGAAACCTTCCCCGAGGCGGTCGAGCGCGTGATCGACATGCACCGCCGGCATTTTGCGGCGAAGGGGATCGACGTCGAGGATCTGCTGCAGGTCTGCGAGCAGGCGATGAAGCGGCGGATGGTGCTGGGCAGCCAGCGGGCGATGCAGTTCGGCGGCGAGCCGATCCTGCGCAAGCACGCGCGCATCTACAACTGCACCACCTCGTACTGCGACCGCCCGCGTTTCTTCCAGGAGGCGCTTTGGCTGCTGCTGTGCGGCTGCGGCGTGGGGTTCTCGGTGCAGACGCACCACATCGCCAAGCTGCCTGGCATCGCCAAACCCGGCTGCGCGAACGTCACTTTCACGGTGCCGGACACGATCGAGGGATGGGCCGACGCGCTGGGCGTGCTGCTTTCCAGTTATTTCTCCACGCGCCAGCCTTTCCCGGAGTACGCGGGAGCGACCGTGCAGTTCGACTATACGCAGATCCGCCCCAAAGGGCGCCCGATCTCTTCCGGCATGGGCCGCGCGCCGGGGCCGGAGCCGCTGCGCCGCAGCCTGGAGATGATCCGCGGGCTGCTCGACAAGCGCCTGGCCGAAGGCCACACGCGCCTGCGGTCGGTCGATGCCTACGACATCCTCATGCACGCCTCCGACGCCGTGCTTTCGGGCGGTGTGCGCCGCAGCGCCACGATCTGCCTCTTCTCGCCGGAAGATGACCTGATGGCGACCGCCAAGACGGGTAACTGGTTCACCGAGAACCCGCAGCGCGCCCGCTCCAACAATTCCGCCGTGCTGCTGCGCAACCAAACCCCGCGCGAGCAGTTTACCAAGCTCATGAAGTCGGTCAAAGAATTCGGCGAGCCGGGCTTCGTCTGGACCGACCATCTGGACATGACCTTCAATCCGTGCGGCGAGATCGGCCTCTATCCGCAGATCGACGGCGTGTCGGGCTTCGCCTTCTGCAACCTCTGTGAAATCAACATGGGGATCGTGGACGACAAGGAGAAGTTCCGGATCGCCTGCCAGGCCGCCGCGATCCTCGGCACGCTGCAGGCCGACTACACCGACTTCGGCTATCTCGGCGAGGCCAGCACGCGCATCGCCAAGCGTGAAGCGCTGCTGGGCATCTCGATGACCGGCATGATGGAGCACCCCGCCGTGTCGTTCGACGCCGGCCTGCAGCGCGAGATGGCCACCTTCATCCTCGAGGTCAACGCCCAGGTGGCCAAGCGCATCGGCATCAACCCGGCAGCCCGCGCCACCTGCGTCAAGCCGGCCGGCACCACGAGCAGCATCCTCGGCACCTCGTCGGGCATCCATCCCCACCACGCCAAGCGCTACTTCCGCCGCGCGCAGGCGAACGAGGACGAGCTGCTCGTCGATTTCTTCCGCGCGCAGAATCCCAAGGCGGTCGAGAAATCGGTCTGGAACCCCAACGGCACCGACGTCGTGCTCACCTTCTGCGTGCAGGCCAGCCCCGACTCGCTGACCAAGCGCGATGTCGACGCCGTGGAGCTGCTGCGCAAGGTCAAGCTGACCAAGGAGAATTGGATCGACGCCGGCAAGCGCCCCGAGCTGTGCGTGCAGCCCTGGCTCAGCCACAACGTCTCGAACACCATCTCGGTCAAGGACGGCGAATGGGAGTCGGTCGAAGCCTTCATCTTCGAGCACCGCCACGCCTTCGCCGGCGTGTCGCTGCTGCCGGACGGCGGCGACCTCGACTATCCGCAGGCCCCCTTCTGCGAAGTGCTGGGCGCGGACGAGATCGTGGCGATCTACGGCGTGGGTGCGCTCTTCGCCTCGGGCCTGATCGTGGACGGCCTGCAGGCGTTCGACGACAATCTCTGGGCCGCCTGCGACTGCGTGCTCGGCCGCGGCGAGAATCTTGAGATGCCGACGGCCAAGATCTATCCCAAGCGCGTCTACGAGGCGATCGAAGGCGTGCGCGAGGCGAAGCAGGACTGGCTGCGGCGCGCCCACAAATTCGCCAAGAACTACTTCGGCGGAGACGCCCTGAAGATGACGCGCTGCCTCAAGCGCATCGACGCCTGTAAGCTGTGGGAAGATATCAACCGCACCAACATGCCGGTGGATTACACGTTGCTCGTCGAGCGCCAGGACAACACGACGGTCACGCAGACCGTCGCCTGCGCCGGCGGCAAGTGCGAGCTGATCTGACGCGCTACAGGCCGCGCACGGCCAGGCTGTCTTCGTCCAGCCCCAGATAATGGCCCAGCTCGTGCAGCAGGGTGTCGCGCACCTCTTGGCGGAAACGGACGGGGTCGTCTTCGGCCTCGTCGCGGATGTTTTCGACATACAGGCGGATGGCGCCCGGCAGCGGCTCGAGATCGTCCGCAGCCTCCGCAAAGCTGGCGCCGACAAAGAGACCGAGCAGGTTTTCGTCGTCGCCTTCTTCCGACTGCTCATCAGGCTCGGGATGCGGCTCCAGCGTGATCGACAATCCCGCGAGGCAATCCCGCAGAGCGGGCGGCAGCGCTGCGCACACCGCAGCCACCTCCTGATCCGCCAGCTTGTACCAGTCCGTCGCCAACGCCTCTTCCCTCCCGCGTCTCCGCGCCTCCGCGTCCCCGCGTTACGCCAGCGGCACAAGCAGATCATGCTTATGGAGCAGGCCGACAGCGCGCACGTCGAGCGTATGTCCGGCGCGATAGGAGACCACGCGCCCGACGAAGCGGCCGGCGTCGATCAGCGCGATCGCGGCCAGCAGGTCGAGCGTGGCGCGGTGCCAGACCGGCTCGAGCGCCTTGCCGTCGTCCGCCTGCACGAAGCGCGGCTCGCCGTAGAACCTGCGCTTGCCGTGGATCAGGATGTTGTCGGTCGTGTAACCGAGATTGCGCGTGTCCGCAAAGAGAAAGCCGAACGCGCGGACCATCAACATCTGGCTGTGCGAAGCGTTGGTGCGCGCGAACGCACCGTGGCGGAAGCTCGCCGGCGTGACATCAAAGACGATGCGCTGCCGGCCGATGATCGAGTTGAAGTCGATCGCCACATCCAGGCGCAGCTTTTTCTCGCCGTTCTCAGGCGGCAGGAAAGTCAGGAAGTCGCCGCGGTCGCCGCCGAAGGTGACCGGCTCCTTGACCGTCACATACTGCGCGGGCGCGTCGCGCTCGACGATCCCGCACTGCTCGACCGCCTCGACCAGATCGATGCTGCTGCGGTCGAAGAGCGGCGGATCGCCGGCATTGGTGCTGATCACCACATCGTCCACGCCCATGCCCAGGCGCAGGGCGATGATGTGCTCGACCATGCGCAGGTAGTTGTGCGGGTTGCCGCTGCGCAGGACGATGTTGCGCGCGGAGGTCCACACGTTGCGGATCGAGACCCGCGTCATGAGCTGTTCGTCGAGATCGGTGCGGTCGATCCACCAGCCGGGAGCGGCCGAAGGGCCGAAGGTCAGCGTGCGCTGGGCGCGTCCGGTAAAGGTGCCGGGGCCGGTCACCGACCGTTCGCCGCCAAGCGTCGTGCGGCGCGGCGAATAACCGGCGTCGCCCTCGCACAGCAGCGCCTGATCCACGGACTGGGCGTGAAACCGCTCAACCGCCTGCCGCACCGACTGGGTCTCGCCCAGCAGGATCCTGCCGGGCGGGTATGAAAACTCCATAGACTCTCTCGCTCCCGCCTATTTTTTCTCGGCGGCCTGCGCCGCCTTGGCAGCCTTTTCGGCCTTCATTTTCTCATACGCCGAAGGCGTTTTGCCCGCCTCGGGTTTCTCCTCGGTCTTGACGCCTGCGGCTTCGAGCAGCTCTTTGAGATGCTTCACATAAGCCTCGGCACCGCCCTCCTTGTATCCGGTCTTGCCGAGCTGCTTGCCTTCGGCATCGAGCAGAAACACGGAGGGATAACCGCGCACGCCGTATACGGCCGCCAACTCACTGTTTTGTTTTTTGACCTTGTCGGACAATTTCTTGGCCTGCGGGAAGTCCGCCTCAAACAGGATCAGGTTATCGGCCGCAAACTTCTCGAACGCTTTCGTGTCGAGCGCTTCTTTCTTGAGGCGCACACACCAGCCGCACCAGTCACTCCCGGTAAAGAAGGCGAAGATCGGCTGCTTGAAGGCCGCCGCCTCCTTTTTGGCCTGCTCGAAATTATCCATCCAGCCCTTGGACTTCTCGGGCTCCTTCTCCTTCTTCGTCCAGGACTGCGCCTGCACACAGGCGGCAACCATGGCCACTGCACACGTGATCAGCACTGTCTTCTTCATGCCTGTTCCTCCGCGTCCTTGCCCGTGCGCCGACACCTCGTTCACCCTGAAACGGCCAGCCGCAGCGCCAGGCGAGGCAGGCCGGGGTCGCGTGCGCCCAACGTCGCCAGCACCCCGCCGGCGGCTGCCTGGGCACGCATGATGGTCTCAGCGTCATCAAGGCTTCTGACGCACAGGACTTTAACACCTTTTTCGCGGAGCAGGGAAGCCAAAACGTCGCTGCCGACCGAGCGGTCGGCGGTGCCGCCCGCGTCGTAGACCGGCGGCAGCAACAGCGTGTCCTGCGGTCGGCAGACTGCGGCGAACGTCATCGCCAGCCCCTCCAGCATCTTGCGCAGCGGCGCGTAGCCGTGCGGCCGCCAGACGGCGCACACGCCGGCCGGAAAGGCGGCCGCGAGTGCGGTCCAGGCCGCCGCAAGCTTCTCTGGATTGTGCGCATAGTCATCGACCACCGTCGCCGCGCCGCAGCGGCCGACGCGCTGCAGGCGGCGCTCCACGCCGCCGAACGCCGCCAGCGCGCTGGCCAGCCGGTCGGGCGCCGCTCCCAGCGCGCGCGCCAGGCGCACCGCATGCCACGCATTGTGGACATTGTGCAGCCCGGGCATCGGAACCTGATACGCCACGCCTTCGAAACGGAAGCTCCCGCTCCAGCCTTCGGCGCGCGCGCCCTCCGGCCCGCCGTCTGCGCCGCGGCCGTCGATCACTGTCCCCGGCACCCGGTCGCGGAAGGATGCAAAGAGCGCCAGCGTTTCATCCAGTCCGAAGTGGTCCGCCGAAGCGTTGGTGATGACCGCGTGTTCGGGCTGGAACACCATCAGCGAGCGGTCCGACTCGTCGGCCTCGATCACCGCCCATTCGCCGGCCCCTTTTCTGACCGACCCGATGCGCGTACCGTCCGCGCTCCAGCCCGCCACCGCCGCGCCGTTGACCACCAGCGGGTCGAACCCCGCGCCTTCCAGCAGGCAGCCCAGCATCGCCGTCACCGTGCTCTTGCCGCAGGTGCCGGTCACGGCGACCAGCCGCCGCCCCGCAGTCAGCCGCGCCAACTCGGCCGCGCGGTGCACGACCGGGACTCCCAGCGCCTGCGCGCGCACGACCTCCGGATTATCCGGTTCGATCGCGCTGCTGATCACCAGCCGCGCGGTGCGCGGCGTGAGGCCTGTCCCATCCTGTCGGCAGAGCCGCACGCCCTGCGCCGCCAGACAGGCCAGCGTACCGGTCTCGTCCCCCGCGTCCAGCAGGCGGTCCGAACCGGAGACCGTCTCGCCCTGGTCCAGCAGCGCCTGCGCCAACGCGCTCATCCCGACGCCGCCGATGCCCGCAATATGAATCTCTTCCTGCATGTCACACCCCTTCGTAATCAATGTGCGTCCGGCAGCCACGCCAGTCCGTCAGGACGGCGCGTGCGCAGCCAGACCGCCAGCGCCAGCAGCGCGCCGAACCAGAGCCAGACCCACCAGAGCGGCCACGGCGCGATGCGCAGGTTCGCGCCCGGACAGGCCGCCGTCGCCTGCGCGGTCTTGACCATCACCCAGGTGA
>JAGOBZ010000158.1 GCA_017999015.1 Kiritimatiellia bacterium | reverse complement strand
TCGACCTTGCGCCAGCCCGGGCCGCCCGCGCGGATCTTGCTGCAGAAACGCGCCAGCACCTCCTGCTTTTCAGGCGGCGTCAGGTAGGTCACCGCGAGCCAGCCCGCGGTCGTGAGCAGAATGCCGATCACCAGTTTCCAGGCGCTGTAGTCCATCACGGTGAACCAGCCGGCGTCACGCATCGAGGACTCAACCCCCATCGGCCCCGCCCCCCATTGGAAGAAGCAGGCGACCGCAAAAGAGATGACCATCGCCGAGATCTCGCTCCAAGCGTTGATGCGCCACCAGAACCAGCGCAGAATATAGAGCAGGCCGGTGCCCGCGCCGATCTGCAGCAGGATGTCAAACGAATCCTTGGCATTGCGCATCCAGAGCGCAACCAGGCCGGACAGAACCAGCAGCGCCAGCATGGTGCCCCGACCCACGGCAACCGCCTGTCTCGGCGTCAGGTCGCGCTTCACAAAGCGCGCATAAAAGTCCTGCACCACGTAGGAGGAACCCCAGTTCAAATGCGTCGCGATGGTGGACATGTAGGCAGCGATCAATGACGCCACGATCAGCCCCAGCCAACCCTTCGGCATCGTGGAGATCATGCCGGGATAGGCGATGTCGTTGCGCAGGAACTGGTCGTCCACCTTGGGGAAGGCACGGGCCAGACTGCCCACGCCGGCGGCGTCGGCCTTGCGCTGGCGGACCTGCGCACGCGCCTCGGCTGGCATCCGCTCTTTGGCTGCCGCATACTGTTCGACCACCACCGCGTTCTCCGCTAGCCAGACGCGCGCGGCCTCCTGCTCGGCCTGCGGCGTTATCGGAAACTGCACCAGTGAGACCAACGCCACAATGATCCACGGCCAGGGGCGCATCGCGTAGTGTAGGAAATTGAAAAGCAGCGTGGCCCCGACCGCATTCTTCTCATCCTTCGCCGACAGCATCCGTTGCGCGATATAGCCTCCGCCGCCCGGCTCGGCCCCGGGATACCAGACGTTCCACCACTGCACCGCGACCGGCAGAATCAGGACCGTCATCAGCGCGGAGAGCCCGCCCGCGCCCGACGGGAACATCGACATCTTGGCCTGCACGTCGGCATTGGCGAACAGCTCCTTGAGCGATGAAATCCCGCCGACATCCGCCGAGTTGACCGCATACACCGCCGCGAAAACCGCGCCGACCATCGCGATCGTATACTGATAAAAATCGGCCCAGATCGAACCGGTCAGCCCGCCGAGCGTGGCGTAGACCGCGACGCCGGCTGATGCGCAAACCAGCGTCATGACCGGTGACAGCCCGAACATCACCTGTCCGATCTTGATCGCGGCCAGCGACACCGTCGCCATGATCATGATGTTGAAAAACACGCCGAGGTAGAGCGCGCGGAAGCCGCGCAGCACGGCCGCCGGCCGGCCGCTGTACCGGATTTCATAAAATCCTAAATCGGTGTCGAGCGCCGAGCGCCGCCACAGCTTCGCGTACACGAAGACGGTCATCATGCCCGTCAGCAGGAACGCCCACCAGGCCCAGTTTCCGGCCACGCCCTGCGTGCGCACGATGTCCGTCACGAGGTTCGGCGTGTCACACGAAAAGGTGCAGGCCACCATCGATACGCCGAGCAGCCACCAGGGCATCGACCGTCCGGAAAGAAAAAAGTCCGACGCGCTTTTGCTGGAACGGCGCGCGGCGGCCGAGCCGACCGCGATGACCGAGAGCAAAAAACCGATGATGATCGCCGCATCCACCCACGAGATCTTCAACATGCCGTCTCTCCTTTTTCGTTACGCTGCCCTGCGCGTAACGCGCAAGGTTTATTATTGCTGTTGTTGGTTTGTAAGGCACTTTTTCGGCACCAGCGAGGTCAGGCGCGAGGTGTCGACCGTGACATCAAATCCTTTGGGCACCGTGTAGGCGTAGCGGAACTCGCCGTCCTGCTTGGTCCAGCTCAGCGTGACGGCGCCCTTGCCGACCGGTATCGTTCCCGCGCAGTGCGTCAGCGGCACCTCCGCGAAGCGGAAGGTCACGCGCCGGTTGACCGCGTCGATGTCGCCGATCCCCAGCACGTCGCGGTAATACATGCGCGTGACATGGCTCGCGAACCCGTGGCAGCAGCTCGCGGTCGGCGTGTCGTTTTCCCAGAGTGTCCCGGTCAACGCCTCCATGCCCTGGAAATAGCCCTTGGTCTCTTCCAGAATCTGCGCGGACAGCCCTTGGCGGGCGAGCAGCTCCAGCCGCAGGTAGTTTCCGATGAAGGCGTTCGCGAAATGAATCTCGGGATGCTTCCGGGTCTGCTTGCGCTGCGGGCCGAAATCGTCGCGCAGGCGCGCCCACAGCGCGGGATGCGTCTCCGGCGTGGCGGTGCGGAAGAAGAACGCATAATACTGGCAGGTCTCCGTGCGCTCGCCCGAGAGCGCGAGCGTGCCGTCCGGACGCCGCTTGGCGTTGTCCACAAAGTAGGTGCCGTCATACGACTGGCGCCGGACCGTCTCGCGCACGGCGTCCGCCTTGGCCCCCAGTTCCGGCATGCCGTACATGCGCGCGGCGCACGCCAGCACCTCGGCATACGTCATGTTCGAGGGGTAGTTGACATCCTGCACCAGTTTGTTGGCGTGCGACCATTCGACGAAGACCCACGCCGGCAGCTTCTCCAGCAGGCCGTCGCTGTTTTCGTACTGCTTGAAGAACGCCAGCAGCTCGAGGACGCGCGGCTTGAGCGCGTCGACGGTCGCGCGGTCGCCGCTGCGCTGCAGATACTCCTCGAGCTGCACCACGAACCACATCGCCCAGTTGGGAATGTAGTTGCTGTTGGGATGATCCGCCGGATAGCACATCGGCAGCATGCCCTGCGGCAAGGCCTCGAAGCGCGCCGGCAACAGGTAGTTCTGGAAGAACATGCGCTCCATGTCGGTGTTGCCGCACAGGTCGGCTGCGACGCGGCCGATGAAAAAGCTGTCGCACAGCCAGCCCGCGCGCTCGCGTCCCGGGCAATCGGTGAAGACATCCACCGCATTCTGCTTGAAGGTCTCGCGCGCGGCCTCGAAAATCCGGTTGAGCACCGGGTCGGACGACTGGAACGCCGCGCGCTCGGTGTCCGGGTTCACGTACTCGCGAAAGCCGAGATCCAGCAGCTCGCAGGCGCCGCCGGCGACCATCACCTTGAGGTACTTCAGCTCATACGGCTCGAATGATTCGAGGTGATAGGTGCCGGCCTGCGTCAGGTCGTAGGTCACGACGTTGGCGCATGAGTACCGCGTGACACTCACCTCGTCGCCGCTCAGGATCTCATCGAACACAAAATAGAGGCGCGCCGGCGCGTCGCAGCGCACCGTGGCCCGGATGAAACCGGCATTGTTGCGGATGAATTCAAAGGTGCGGAAGCGGTGGTGCCCCACGGCGCGGGCGTCACCGTCCGTCCACGGCTTCTGCTCGCGTGTCTGCTGCGCGGTTTCGAGCCGCTGCACCTCGTAGAGCGGAATCGTCGCCAGTTCATGCTCCGGGAAACCGGCGAAATGCGGCCCCACGCCTTTGATCGCACGGTCCGACCAGACCTTCTTGTCCGGGTTGAGCGCCAGCGTTCCGGCGGCGACCTCGCGGATCGGCGCCAGCACATGAAACACCGGATAAGGCGCGATGCGCGCCAGCAGCGGCTGCTGCGGCCGCACCGTCAGCGGCACCGACGTCAACGGCCCGCCCGTGCGCCAGGCATCGGCCTCGGGCGTCAGGCGGTACACTTCGGAAAAGGTACGCTGAAAACTGTAGCGCTGAACCTTCTGCACGCGGCTGGCCAGCAGGTGCGCCTCGAACCCCGCCGCGCTGCAACCGGTCGCGGCCAGCACCTTGCGCCCGGCCACCACCTCGGCCTGCAGATAAGAGGGCTGGTTGAGGTGGTAGTAGCTGTTGACATTGTACCCCGCGACCTCAATGGCGATCACGTTCGGCCCCGGCCGGCACACTCCTTTGAGCGGCCACTCATCCACGCGGTCATACCCGTGCGGGCCGCGCGCGGGACCGTAGCCCAGAAACGCGCCGTTCACGAACAGGCGGTAGACCGTTGCGCCGGTCAGCCGCACGACCGCCTGTTCGGCGGCCCCGCCGTCCACCGTCGCGCGGAACCCGACGAACAGGTTCATCTCTTTTTCGCGTCCCTCCGGCCAGACCGGCAGCGCGGCAGCGAACGACGGCGTGGCATCCCGGCAGCCGTCCTCTCTCACCAGCGAAGAACACCCCATTACACCCAGCACCGCCAAGACCGCCATGATTCTCATTCGCACCCTCCCAAAGGCTTTCCCGTCATGGTAGACATTCCCCCGCGTCAAGTCAACCTGACCTTTTTATACATGTTTCCGCAGATTGCGCAGATAACGCAGATTAGGCCCCTCTGCGGAAATCTGCGTCATCTGCGGACAAACACCTCTCAATCTGCGGAAATCTGCGTCATCTGCGGACAAACACCTCTCAATCTGCGGAAATCTGCGTCATCTGCGGACAAACACCTCTCAATCTGCGGAAATCTGCGTCATCTGCGGACAAACACCTCTCCTCCGCAGATTGCGCCGATTACACAGATTAAACCCCTCTGCGGAAATCTGCGTCATCTGCGGACAAACACCTCTCAATCTGCGGAAATCTGCGTCATCTGCGGACAAACACCTCTCCTCCGCAGATTGCGCCGATCAGCATGCGTCTGTGTTCGTTACGCCAGATTGCAAACGGTCTCATCCCCGGCGATGGAGCGGATTTTCACGCGCAGCGGCTTGCGGGGACAGACGAGCGTGGCATCCCAAAACGTTTTGGACTTCTTGCCGTCATGGCTGACAAATCCGCGCTTGTCGATCTTGATCTCGGCGTCGCTGCGCCAAGGACCTTCGGCAGCGGTGCAATCGGCGCTGACCCATTCGATGAGTTCAAGCCCGTCCTCGCTGATCTCGATGGGCTTGAAGCCTTTGACGGGCTTGGGCTCGGGAGGCTGGCCGCTCTCGTCCAGCAGTTCGCCGTCAGGGTAGCAGTTGAGCCCGTGCCGGTCGTTGTAGGCGGCGATCTTCTGCTGAAGCCGGTCGCTGTGGAAGCTCTCGAAGGTGATGACGTTTTCTTTGCTGACGGAGACGTGCGCCTCGTCGGCAAGGACAACCTCGGAGAGGAGTTCCTTGAGGTCGCGAAGCTCGACCGCACAGTCCGGCGAGGAGTTCTCTTTGATAAAGGCATCGACCGCCGCGCGGTCTTCGATGTCCACGAAGTAGACCACGACTTTTTTGACCTTGTCCGGAAGGTCGGGCATGGCCACGTTGAGGATGGTGTTGATCAGCGGGATGTCGAGCACCTTGGTGGTGTGGTCCTTGAGATCGGGCAGGTAGACGGGCACGAGGCCGAGGCGGCTGTCGTTGAACGCGCCCGCCCAGAAAGGGCCGAGTTCGGCCTCGTCCAGCCGCAGGCCGGTGATCAGCGAGCACAACTTGTCCATGGTCTGCACCGGATTACGGAAGAGGGCCACGCCGTCCCGCACGTCCAGCACGTTGAACGAGGCGCCTGCAGCCTGCAGGCGGTCGCGGGCGGTTTGGATCGAGTTGATCCCCACGTCGACATGGATGAAACGCCGCCCCAGCCGGTTGGCCACGGCGGCGGTCACGCCGCTGCCCCCGAAGAAATCGGCGACAACAGAACCTTCGGCGGAGGATGCGGAAATGATGCGTTCAAGCAGCGACTCGGGTTTTTGAGTCGCATAGTCGGCGCGTTCAGATGCCTGTGAGTTGACGGGACTTATATCAGCCCACAAAGCCTGACAGGGCATACCCTTTAACTCGTCTTTATAGACTTTCAGACGAATTCCCCCCGTCTTTGTTATGTGTAAACGGCCTTCATTATCTAGCCGTTTCATCGTCTCAAGCGGGCAACGCCACAATGAACGACAGCCTCTATACTCATAGTCATAGCCTGCACCCTTAAGCCCCTTTGCTGTTAGATTTCCACTTTCCCACAAACGGCCATCAGGATCTTTACACTTAAAACGTGCAAGGTACTCTTCATCGTAGGGTTGCTGCACTTCGTTAAAGGTCGGGGTCGGAGAGCGAGTATAAAAATAGATCGAGTTGAAATTATTGCCGTAAAACTCGGCGTCGCTGTGTGCGGTTGTGCATTTCCAAATTATTTCATTCTGGAAGCAGTCTTCCCCGAACACCTCGTCCATCAACACTTTGACGTAATGACCAATGTGCCAGTCGAGGTGGACGTAGATGCTGGCGTTCGCAGACATGACGGCTTTGATGGCCATGAGATTCTCGTACATCCAGTTGAGATAGTCCTCCTTGGTCCAGATGTCGCCGTACATCTTCTCCTCAAAGGCGCGGAGCTGGTCGTCGGGGAGTTCCTCCTCGGCCTTGGCCATGGCGGCAGCGACCTTGGGGTTGCGGCGGACGTGGATTTTCTTGGCGTAGTCCGCGCCGGAAGCGAAGGGCGGATCGATGTAGACGAGGCCGACCTCGATGCCCTGGGCCTTGAGGTAGGCGCAGGCGGAGAGGCACTCGCCGCGGATCAGCAGGTTGGGGTTCTTCTCGGGCGGCTGGCCGACGGTCTCCAGCGTGTCGAGTTCGTAGCTGGGCATGCCGCGGGCGATGCGGCGCAGGACCTTGTCGCTGTCGCGGTAGGTGAGCAGGCGGCGGGTGCGGACGAAATTGTCGAGCACGGCCTGGCCCTCGATGGGCTGGGGAAAATAGGGAATGTAGTCGACGGGCATGGGGCAAGCTCCGGGTTAAGAGTTATCCGCAGATTACGCAGATTGCGCAGATTCTTGGATGGGGCACACGGGGTTGGGGGGTGGCGACTGGGTATGTGAACGAATCAAGCGTTTGTATTGGAGGGAAATGGTGCCGAAGTTGACCAAGAGCGCGCGCTGTAAGCCGGTTGCCTTTAGATAGTTGATTGTTTGCGCCTCGTGGATGCCTATAAGCGCATCGAGCGCCTTAATTTCCACGATGACTTCATCGAAGCAGATAAAGTCCGATCGATAGAAAGACGGCAGAAGACGCTCCTTATAGTGAACTTGAAGCAGACATTCACGCTTGAACGGGATACCGCGTAAAGTCAACTCCACGGCCATCGCGTCTTGGTAAACGGCCTCCAAAAAACCCGGACCGAGTTCTCGGTGGACCTCCATCGCTACACCGATGATTGCGTATGTCTGCTCGTCTCTGTGATCAACCGTCATATCACCTCTCAATCTGCGTCATCTGCGGACAAACACCTCTTCTCCGCAGATTGCGCAGATTACACAGATTAAACCCCTCTGCGGAAATCTGCGTCATCTGCGGACAAACACCTCTCAATCTGCGGAAATCTGCGTCATCTGCGGACAAACACCTCTCAATCTGCGGAAATCTGCGTCATCTGCGGACAAACACCTCTTCTCCGC
>JAGOBZ010000157.1 GCA_017999015.1 Kiritimatiellia bacterium | reverse complement strand
AAGACGATTTTCTGCTCCTGCATCGCATTCGAAAGCGGGTACTCGTCGCCGGTGAACACGCCGGTCTGCGCCTGATAGTCGTGCCGGACATCCAGCGGCTGAAGCATCACCTCCATGGTGCGCGGCTTGTCATCGGGATAGGTCACCACCGCCACATGCGGCGCGTGCGGCTCCGTCACGCGGAAGCTCAGCGCGAACCGGTCGTTGCGCCGCTCCCCGGCCTCGCGGTACGCGCCAAGCGGCGAGGCGACGACCTTGGACGGCGCGGACTCGATCACGCCGGACAGTGCGGCCGCGTCCACCTCGGCGACAGTGACCAGCGCGCGCTTCGCCCGCTGCGCCGGTTCGGCGCGCGCCAGCGCATACACCTGGCTGGCGAACGCGCGCTCGGCTTCTGCGGTCTTCACCGTGACCGTCAGCGCGTAGGCCCCTTTTTCCGGGAGGTTCAGCTTCAGCGGCACATGCAGCCGCTTGTCCGCACTGATTGTCAGTGCGCCCAGCTCGCCCTGCGCGACGACCGCGCCCGCGGCGTCCTTCACCCCGTACGCTGCGCGCGCCTGAACATCCGATCCCTTCTGATTTTCGAACGACAGGGTCAGCGTCTCCTCCTTACCCGCCCACAGGTACGGATCGAGCGCATCGACCGCCGCAGGCACCTTGCAGAAACGGCCGTACTCCGCGCGCGCCTCGTTGACCGTGAGCGGCCGGCTGAAGATCTTGAACTCATCGAGCGCCCCCAGCCACGGCCGTTGGCCCTCGACCGCGTCTGCACCGACGATGAAGGCCGGATAGCTGACCGGCTCCCAAGAAATCGGAATGAACTTCTTCCCGCTGTCGCCGCTGCCGCCGAACGCGCGCAGCTTGCCGTCGACATACACGGTCGTGCCGCGCAACGCATCCCAGCACGCGGCGACATGGTGCCACTCGCCCTTTTTCCACGCCGCGGAGGCAGAGAGCACGACGTAACTGTCGGCCTTGTCACGCACGTCCCAGCGCAGCCCGCTCTTCGGGAACAGCCAGAGCCACAGCGCATTGGCGCCCGGCTGGTTAGGTCCCTCCTCGCGGAAGATGTGGAGCCACGCATCGGCGTCGTTGCCATCGACCGGCGTCTGTATCCAGACCGAGATCGCGCCGCACGCCTTGCGCAGGTTCTTGTCCGCCGGGTAGCGCAGCGCCTGGCGCGGGCCAAACCGCGCGGCCTGGCCCGAGATGCCCGGCACGAGCGTCGGCCGGTTCGCGTTGGTCGGCTCCCTTTCGCCGTGCGCCACGGAGGCGGCGAACCCCGCGTCGAAGTCGAGATGGAAGAGCGTCTCCAGCGGCTCGCGCTCGCGCGCAGGCGGGGCCTTGCGCGCGGCGGCGAGCTGCTCGGGCGTGGCGGCCGGGGCGGGTGTCAGCGGGAGCGTGCCGGCGAAGTCGGCCTGAATCTCCGCGGCGGTCAACGGCCGATCGAACACCTTCAGCTCGTCGAGCGCACCGCCCGCCGCGCGGCCCTCACACGCTGCGCTGCCCGTGCCGATCAGCAGCGGCGCGGGACCCTCGGGCGTCCACGTCGTCTCGCGCTCGCTCGTCTTCTGGCCGTTCACCCAGAGCGAGAGTCCTTGGGTGCAGTCCCACACGGCGGCGATGTGCACCCACTCGCCGGTCTTCCAGTCCGCGGCGGGTGCCGTGCAGTAGCGGTCCTGCGGGTCGCGCACGTCAAAGCGCAACGCGCGTTCATAACGCCACAGCCAGAACGCGCCTTCGCCGACGCCGTTTTTATCGCCGCACCAGAACAGCGGATAGTACGCCTTCTTGCCGGCAGAGACTGTCGGCTTGTACCAGAGCGTGACCGTGCCGCGCGCCTTGCTCAGATTGAAGGGCGACTCGACAGCGGCGGACTGGTTCACGTCCTCAATGAGCGCGGCCGCGCCGACGCGGCCCGCGACAGCCTGAGCCATGGCGCTGTAACAGTCGGAACTGCCGGCTGCGGTTTTCACCCAGTTCTCCTTCTCGAAGGACAGGTGCAGCGTGACCTGTGGCGACGGTGCTGTCTCGGCGCATTGTCCCGCGCCCGTCCAAACGACAACACCGACCGTAAGTAGACGGGCTGTAAACGAAGCTTGAATCAACATAGGGTTCCTCATGACGCAACATGAACGTTCAACAGGAATGACACGCGACCAACAGGATGACGGGCAAGATTTAAGAGTAGTGCTGCCGCATGCACTCAGGGCAAATGCCATGGCTGAAGACCGCTTTTGAATGGCGGCCGACATAGGCCTCAATCTGTTCCCAGTACCCCTTGTCATTTCTGATTTTTTTGCAGTGCATGCAGATGGGCAAAAAACCTTGTAACGTCTTGATGTCATCCAAAGCCTGATACAGTTCCCTGATCTTTTCCGCCATTTGATCCTGCATCTCGACCAGACGTATGCCGACCGCCACACGGGCTTTCAGTTCAGCCGGATGAAACGGCTTCACCAAATAGTCGTCAGCACCCGCCTCAAGCCCGGCAACCAGGTCAGACTTCTCGCCTTTGGTCGTCAACATGATCAGGTAAGGTTGCGGAACGGTTGTATGTGCGCGGATCTGTCGCACGACCTCCACTCCGCTCATCCCGGGCATCATCCAATCAAGGATTGCAAGCCGGGGCGCGTCACTCTTTTGCATCGCTTCCCATGCCTCCTCACCGTTCACAGTCGGTACCGCTTCATGGCCGAACTTTTTCAAAACGGCAACCAGCATCACGCGGGACGTTAAATCATCCTCTGCAATCAGAATGCGCATGGCCGTTCCTCCACATCTTGAGTTGGCTTTCGATCACCTCTCTCAAACATTCAAACCGCTGGATCAATGCGGGCAGCGGCAACGCAGCCGCCGCGAGATCCCCCGCCTTCGCCGCCTTCTCAATCTCGAGCGCCGCCGCACGCAGCGCTTCTCCTCCGATGATCGAAGCGGCCCCATTGATGGCGTGGGCTTGACGATCAACGCCGGCGGTATCTCCGCTCTCCAGAGAGGCTTTCAAAGTCTGAATCCGCTGCAAGATGTCTTCCGGAAATCCGTCCAAAACCGCGATCGCCAAATCCCGATCCTCCATCACACGTTCCATCAAACCCGCGCTATCCCAGACCGGCAGGTCGGGGGGCGGCATCTCTGATTGGCGTGCCATTCCTTCTGAGGGACCGGCCTCTGACTTCTGCCCGTCCTTGACCGTCTTCAGCCATTTCGCGAGAACCCGAGCCAGCGACTGGGGGTTCACCGGCTTGGAAACATAATCGTTCATGCCTGCCGCCAGGCATTTTTCTTGATCGCCCTGCATGGCTCGGGCCGTCATGGCGATGACAGGTATCGAAGGGTTGAGGACCACGGACTGCGGACTGCGGATTTGGCGGGTGGCCTCCAACCCGTCCATCACAGGCATTTGCACGTCCATGAGCACCAGGTCGTAGGGAAGGGAGGCGAGTGCCTTGACCGCCTCCGCGCCGTTGGCGACGGCATCGGCCCGCAAACCCAGCTTTTTCAGAATGCCCAACGCCACCTGCTGATTGGTGATATTGTCCTCGACCAGCAGAATGCGGGCCTTGATCTCCGAGAGCTGCGCCAGCAGTTCCTCTGGCGTCTGACGCTTTACGGTCTCCTGTGGATAGTGAGGGGCGCTATCCCTGCCATCTGACAAGGCCATCGCAAGGACACGTTTGAGCTCTTGATGCCGGGCGGGCTTGGTCAGACATGCCGAAAACCCGATGTCGATATAATGCCGGGGATTACCCCGTATCCCCAGAGAGGTGAGCATCACAAGACGGATTGAGGCTAGACGCTCATCCGCCTTGATGGCTAAGCCAAGCATCTCCCCGTCCATGATCGGCATCTGCATGTCAAGGATCGCGATTTGGAAAGGGTCGCCCGACTCTATGGCCCGCACGAGCATTTTCAGCGCGGAGGGGCCATCCGACGTTTCCGCAGGCCGCATGCCCCAAGAGGCCAGGTAGGTCGTCAAAATCTCGCGGCTGGTCGCGTTATCGTCCACAACCAGAACCCTCACCGTGTGCAGATCCGCTGACATGAGCGCGTCGGCTTTCACCCCTCCAGCTTGTTTAGTCAGTCGCACGGTAAAAGAAAATTCCGAGCCCTTCCCTTCTTCGCTTTCGACGCTCACCGTACCGTCCATTAATTCCGACAACTGCTTGCAGATGGCCAGACCCAGGCCGGTTCCGCCGTACTTGCGGGTGGTCGAGGTGTCCGCCTGCGTGAATTTATCGAAGAGCATGCCGATCTTATCTTTCGGGATGCCGATACCGGTGTCGCGGACAGACAAACGAAGCACGACGGATGTGGCGTCTTCCGCTTCCATCGCCACGTAGATCGCAACCTCTCCCGCCTGGGTGAACTTGATGGCGTTACTTACAAGGTTGCCCAGGATTTGGCGAAGGCGCCCAGGATCTCCCCGCAACTGCGTGGGGACTCCGTCGGCCACGCTGTACAGCAGTTCAAGACCTTTGTCCTGCGCGCGCAATGCCATCGTAGAAGCCAGATCCTGCACGAGTTCCTCCAGGTCAAAATCAAGGATTTCCAGCTTCATCTTGCCCGCCTCGCTTTTGGAGAAATCGAGAATGTCATTGATGAGCCCCAAGAGCGATTCGGCACTGGTCCGCACGGTTTCGGCATAGCGCCGCTGCTCGTCGGTCAATGCGGTGTCAAGCAGTAAACCGGTCATACCGATGACACCGTTCATGGGCGTACGAATCTCATGGCTCATGTTGGCCAGGAAATCAGATTTGGCGGTGTTGGCCATCTGAGCCTGATCGGCCATCTCGCGAGCACGGGCAGAGGCATCCATGAGCTGACGGTTGCTTTCCAGCAACTCTTCCTTGACCCGCTTGTGTTCCGTGATGTCATGCGAAATGCCGAACGTCCCGATGATCACCCCGTTTGTGTCGTAGAGAGGCATTTTGGTCGTGTTGACCCACGTGCAACTGCCGTCGGGCCAGGTCTCTTTTTCCTCGGCATTCAAGAGGGGGATGCCGGTCCGTATGATTTCCTGCTCCGCTTCGAAGGCCGCATGGGCGTGCTCTTCCGTGAAAAAGTCGAAATCCGTCTTACCGATGGCCTCTGCGGGATCGTCGAGGCCGAACGTTTTGGCATGCATTTTGTTCATTAGGATAAACCGGCTCTTCTCATCCTTGAAGTAGATGTTGTCGGGGATGTTCTCCATGAGCGCCTGGACGAGCAGGCGTTGCTTGTTCAGCGCCTCTTCCGCCCGCCTGCGTTCGGTTATGTCCTGAACAATGGAATACAGACAATCCTTCCCGTCGACGGAGATGACACACATCCTCGATTCAACGTCTCGGATCTGTCCGTTTGACAAACGATGCTGAAAGGAGCGTTGAGTGTTTTTCTTGGCGCGGGTCTGCTCAAGCACCTGATGCGCCTGTTCGGCAGAAATCGCGTTGATGTCCGTAATACGCAGTTGCCGCATGCGTTCCCGCGTGTAACCGTAAAACGAACAGGCTGCGGAATTGGCGTCGATGATAGCCCCCGTCACGCAATCGATAAGGATCTGGACAGAAGGATTATTCTCAAACATGGCGCGGTGCCGCTCTTCGCTGTTCTGCAACTGAAATTGTTGCCGCCGGATGCTGGCATCGGTGCGACGAAGCAGAACGTACAAGAAACCGAACAGTCCGGCCAGCAGGACCAGCCAACCTCCGAAACCCACCGCTTTCAACCGGTTCTGGACCGCTTTCGCTTCGGTAATATCGGAGAACACAATCAGGTTGCCCACTTCCAAATCCGCGACATCCTTAAGCGGAAAGGTCATGACGCTCCAGATCCGGCCGGCGGCAGTCGTTTCCATAACGCTGCGGTCACCCTTCGGCATCTGTTCGCCGATGAACCGCTCGGACTCGCCGGGAAGCTCGGGCAGACTCGAGTAGATCATGACGTCGGCCGGAAACCGGTCCCAATCGCCTTCCCGTCTGAGAATCTTCATGCCCTCTTCCCAACCGGCTCTGTCCAACGACGCTTTGTGGAGCGTGATCGCGAAGTCGACGCCGTTTCTTGCATGCAGGATGTGCAGGGCCGTTCCGATCTCCCTGCCCAGATCCAGATAGCCGATGAGCCGGCCCCCGTCGTATACCGGACTAACCGACCTCAAGGTAAACATGCCCAGCGTTCCTAATTCGAGGCCAAAAGCCGTCTTGCGGCGACGCTCAGCTCCTCGCAGCGTCACCCGATCGATGCGGTCGCCATACTTTTCAGGCGCTTGCAGACGGAGCAGACAGACCCGGTCCGGGTCGATGAACGTGCATTCGGTCAGATGGTAATCCGCCTTCAGGGAAGCGAAGACCTTCTCGCTTTCCGCAAGCAAAAGATTCCGGTCGCGAGCCTTCAGCGCGGCACACAACTCCTTGTCCCCGAGGAGGACCTCGCCCAGCGCACCCAACATCTGGCCCTGTTGCTCCGTTGCTGCGGACAGGGCGGCAGCGATCCCCTGCCGCGTTTTCTGGTTAAGCCTGTCCAAACTGTCGTTCTGCTGTTTGATCAGCAGAGCGCCCAATCCAGCCGTCAGCAGGACAAACGCGGCGGCCAGCGGCACCAGTAAGCGTTGCCGGATCGGTTTGATCGCGGATTCTTCTTGGTGTGAACGCGTTGCTTCAACCCTTGCGACCAAGACAATCAGCAACACCAACAACAGACTTACGGGCAGCGCCGTCCGCGCAGCCACATCCCATTTCCAGGTGCGGGCCTCGACGTCCATCCCCAGGACTGCGACCAGTGCGCCCGTGGCCGGGTCGGTGATTGGCACCAGCGCCGACACCCACGTTCCCCAACGGTCTTTAAACGGCCCCGTAACCTTTGCGATCTTGGTGTCGAACACTTGTGCATCCTCATCGGCCAGCTCCTCGTACAACTGGCCGGGAGGTGAACAGTCTTCTGAACCGGCAGGCTCCGAATCCAAATAGAAAAAGACCTGGTCGGCCGCCTTTTCTGGATCGGTGCCGGGCCTGCGGCCTAGAAGGTACAGGAAACGGCACTTGGAATAGGCCGACCTGATGTTGATCAAGTGTTCCTTAAGCTGTTTGTATTCCGCCTTTTCGATGTCGTCGCTGGATCCGAAAAGCTTTCCAAGCAGATGGATGTCCACCGATTGCTTGATGATCCGTGCCTGCATCAGAAGGTCCTCACGCATCTGCAGATCAGCCCGATGCGCCATCCATCCGATCAACAAGACCGCCGACACCGTCATCATTACGACCATGCGGGAAGACCACACTCGTTGTCTGTCAACCAGCCTGTTGAAAGTATGGATGTTCATCTGAATCTCGTCTTTCTGTGTGTTTTCGAAGCCGAACGCATGCAGTAGAGTCTCTCGGACACTCCTGTCTTCACGACCTGTTAATGTTCGGAGAGAA
>JAGOBZ010000156.1 GCA_017999015.1 Kiritimatiellia bacterium | reverse complement strand
CGCCATCCGCCCCGACGAATCTGGTCTGGACGGCCTCGACGAACGGGATCGTGTGTCTGAATTACGGCCATGCGACGAACGCGCTGAACAAGACGGTAACAAATGCGCTAAGCGGCGTAAACGCGGCGACGCTGGGTTTGACCAACGCCGCCAACTATTGGCGCGTGGACAACGTGGTGACCGGCGATTTCGGGACGGCGGCGCGGGTGATGGGGCCGGTCTGGTCGTTCAGCATCATGCAGGATAAGGCTTTGAGTGAGACTGTGCTTTCGCCGGTCAGCGCCAAGGCGTCGCCGAACGTCTTGCTGTACCAATACGTGCCGGCGAGCGTTTCGGTGGCGGCGCGTCTGGATTCCGTGCGCGCAGTGCGCCGTTACACGGCAAAGGGCCTGCCGTACGGGCTGAAGATCAATGCGGCCTCCGGCGTGATTTCCGGGATCCCGAAGCGCGCGGGCGTATCGTACGTGACGGTTAAGGCGGCGGGTGCCGGAACGGCATCCGTGATTGAGCTGGAGATTGAGGTGCTGGCCTGCCCGGCGTTTGCGCTGGGCGAGTTTCAGGGAATGGTGCTGGATGACGCAGGCCGGGTGCGCGGCGCGCTCGCGCTGAAGGTGTCCAAGACCGGCGCGTTGTCGGGCAAGATCGAGAGCGGCGGCCGGAGCCGTTCGCTGCGCGGAGCGTGGCTTGACGGGGGCGCGCAGGCGCGGGCGATCAGGCTGGCAGCAGGCCGCGCCGAGGCGATGGAACTGTCGCTCACGCCCGAGGGCGTGGAGGGCGTGACGGCCGAGGGCTGGCGGGTGCTGGCGCGTCAGCTCCTGTCCCCGCAGGCGGCTGGACAGATCGCGGGCAGCTACACGGCTGTGCTGCGCGCCGAGGCGGTCGACACCCCCGGCGCGCCGGCCGGTTATGGTTACGTCACGTACACGGTGGCGCCGCGGACGCGTTCGGTGAAATACGGCGGGCTGCTGGCCGACGGGACGCGCGTGAGCGGATCTGCCAAGGTGGTGGCCGGCGACGACGAAGGCGCGGCGCTCTTCCCGCTTTACAAAGGCTTGTACGCGCGGCGCGGCGAGGTGTCGGGCGTAGCCGTCAGCATGCCGGACGGCGGCGTGGTGTTCGGGCAAGGGGGATGGGTGAACCCTGGTGGCGGGACAGCTCGCCAGGGTGCGCGGATGCCGTTCGACACGGCGCTTGACGGCGAGGGCGCGCGCTTCGCGCAGCCTGCGGACTGGCGCATGCTGGACGGCGCATGGCTGACTGCGGACGGGCAGCCGTTCGCGGCGTTGTCGGCGGCGGGCGGCAAGCCTGTCGCGCAGACCGCGGGCGTCGCCTTCGCGCTGACAAAGAGAAGCGGCCTCTTTACCGGGCGTTTCACGGATGACGACAACATGGCGCGGGCATTCAAGGGGGTCTATATGCCCGCCCTGCTGTACGGCGCCGGCTTTTACCTTTGCCCGGATGACGGGGGCGGAACGGCCCCCTGTTCGCTGCCGGTCGAGCTGGAATAGCGGGGGAGAAGGGGGAAAGGAAGAAGGAGAAGGGAGAAAGGGCGAGGGATTTTTTTAACGCAGAGACGCAGAGGCGCAGAGACGGGGAGGTGATGGCGGCTCGCTGCGGTTTGCTCATCCACCTGCCTGAAGTAATAAAGGGGCTAAATATAAAGA
Organism: Kiritimatiellia bacterium; assembly: GCA_017999015.1. GTDB lineage: Bacteria > Verrucomicrobiota > Kiritimatiellia > RFP12 > UBA1067 > DUPH01. The sequence continues at coordinate 5,731 of JAGOBZ010000156.1, read as the reverse complement.
AGACGATAGTTTTCGTGTTCCAGATTTTTCCCGGCAGTCCCTTTTTTTCTCTCCGTCCCCAACATCCAATCGACCCCGAATCCCAATGAAGCCCAACTCATTCCTCCGCGCGGGGGTATCGGGGGGCAAAAACAACGACGTGGGGCTTTTGGGGGTAATTTTTTTCTGCAAGCGGTTGGCATTAATAAATGTAAAAGCTTTATTAGCAGATGTTTGTGATGAATAACCGGAGTACGTTAAGGCGGGATTTGGCATTGACTTGCGGTGGGGAAAGGTGTTGAATGGTGTCAAAAAGGGTCAAGGTATGGCTTTTACGGGTGGACAGAGCGTGGCGGCGACTGCCGGACCGGGTTTGCTGGTCGGGCGGTTTGACCATGCTTTGGATCCCAAGAAGCGGTTGACCGTGCCCTCGGGCTGGCGTGATCTGATGGGGTCGCCGGCCTATGTGTATGTGTTTCCCGACCCGAACGAGCGGTGTCTGAACCTGATTCCTCCGGCGGAGATGGAGGGGCGGCTTGAGAAGTTGCGGCAGCGGTCGCTCTTCGACAAGCGCGCGGGCGAGGCGCTGAGGGTGTTCGGCGAGAACGCCGAGCAGGCTGTGCTGGACGTGCAGGGACGGATCCGCATCCGGGATCGGCTGCTCGCCTTTGCTGGCCTGAGCGGCAAGGTGGTGATGATCGGCGCGATGAACCGCGTCCAGCTCTGGTCGCCCGCGTTGCGGCCGGAGGCCGAGACGGTGGATCAGGCGGCGCTGGCGGCGGCGTGCGAGGCGCTGGAATTTTAGCGGCGTCCGGCAGAGGCCGGCGCGGGTTGACAAGTGATTTGGATCGCGGGCACGGCGTCTCCGTCCGGTGGACGGACGCGTGTTCCGGACGGGGCCGTAATGTCGCGCGATCATTGTTTGGAATGGATTCAGTCTGGAGGGACGATGCACCTGCCGGTGTTGTTGCGGGAGACGGTGGACGCCCTGGCGGTAGTCCCCGGCGGCAGCTACATCGACGGAACACTCGGCGGCGCGGGCCACGCGGCGGAGATTCTGAAACGCGCGGGGTCAGCCGGACGGTTACTGGGGATCGACAAAGACGTGTCGGCCTTGGAGCGTTCGGCGGCGCGGCTGGCGGTGTTGTCTGGCGAGAAGGTGTTGGCGCACGGAGCTCACGGCGAGCTGCGGCGCCTGGCCGAGGCGAACGGGTTTGCGGCAGTGGACGGCGTGCTGTTGGATCTGGGCGTGTCATCCGATCAGCTCGACACGCCTGGGCGGGGGTTCAGTTTCCGGTTTGACGGGCCCCTGGACATGCGCATGGATACGACTCGGGGGGAGTCGGCGGCCGACCTGCTGGCAAGGCTGGACGTGCAGTCCCTTGCAGACGTTTTTCGGAGGCTCGGCGAGGAGCCTCACGCGCGGCGGATCGCACAGGCGGTCGCGCGCGCGCAGCGCCAGTCGCCGATCGTCACGACTGGCCGCTTGGCGCAGGTGGTGGCTGATGCCGCGGGCGGACGCAGCGGGCCGCGGCACCCGGCGACACGCGTGTTCCAGGCGTTGCGCATGGCGGTGAACCGGGAACTGGAGGATTTGGAACAGGCGTTGGAGGAAGGGTTGCGGCTCCTCAAGCCGGGCGGACGGATGGCGGTGATCACGTTCGAGAGCATCACCGACCGCTTGGTCAAGCAGCGTTTCGCGGCGCATGCCGGGCGTTGGGTCTCCCTACAGCAGGGTGGCGAGCGATGGGAAGGCGAACTGCCCGCCGTGACCCGGGTGACGCGGCGTCCGCTGGAGGCGGAGCCGGACGAGCTGGAGGCCAATCCGCGGGCGCGTTCGGCGAAACTGCGGGTCGTGCAGCGTTGCGAGGCGCCAGCGCGCGGCCGGATGGATGTTTGAGTGGCAAACGGTTTGATTGATGAAAACAACCACAGCCCACAGGAGGGTGTGAGATGAGACGGAATCGAAAAAAACAGGTGCATGCGAAAGTGGTGCCCAGCTCGGTTGCCGGCATTTTTATGCTGATGATCGGACTGGCGCTGCTGTATTGGGTGATGGATTCCAAATGTGACGTGGATGGTCAGGAGATCCGCAAATACGAGCAGAAACTCCAGTCGATCGAAGCTGAATATGCCCGTGAAGAGGCGCGCTGGAACGAAAAGAACACGCCGGAAAAATTGGAAGAGGCGATGTTGCAGCACGGAATCGCCATGTCATACCCGTCCGCTGATCAAGTCGTGCGCATGGACACCTCGGGAATACCGGTCGCGGGTCAGCTCTCGATCGCCCGTTTCAAGCGCAGCCAGAGTGCGACGGAACGTGTGGTCAAAACGCTGCCGAAATAGTGTGGCGGAAGGTGACGGCGCGCCATGCATGAACGCGGTATACAGATTCGCATCTGGTTGATTGCGCTGTCGCTGTTCTTGTCGTTCTGCGGTCTCGGGGCCAAGCTCTGCTATCTCCATCTCTCGAACCATTCGAGGGTGACGGGCCGCGAATATAAACGCGTCCTGCTGGGTTTGCGCGGCGGGATTTACGACTGCAACGGCAAGCAGTATCCCATGGCGGTCAGCCTGCCTGCGCGACGCTTCTACCTTGACCCGAAATCGGTCAAAAAGGAGCACAGCGTGCGCCAGATCGCGCAGACGGTGGCGCAGCAGCTTGACCTTTCTGAAGAGGAGGTGCTGGCCCAGTTCAAGCGGACGGATTCGCGCTATATCAAACTCGGGATCAGCCTGGAAGACCGTGTGTTCGCGGCATTGTCCGATGAGAAAACGATCAGCGGTGTGGCTTCTGAAGAGATTGTCATCCGCCGTTATCCGCAAGGTCGGCGCATGTCGCATGTGCTGGGCTTTGTGAACAACATGGGTGTGGGCGGCGCCGGCATCGAGCAGCAATACAACAGCTACCTGACGGGGACGCCCGGTTTAATCGAAGGCGAGAAGGATGCCGGGCGACGTGAGATTTTCAGCCGCCGCAAAATCCATGTGCCGCCCATCGCCGGCTCGGACATCTTTCTGACACTCGATCACCGTATCCAATACGAGGTGGAGCGCGCGATCCAGGAAGCGGTTGAAAAATTTGATGCGCTTTCGGCATGGGCCATCGTACAGCATGTCAGCACCGGGAAAATATTGGCGATGGCCTCCTTTCCGGATTTCGAACCTGAAAAATATACGGAAACCACGTTGGACATTTGGCGCAACAATGCGCTGGCGATCGTCTACGAACCGGGCTCGATTATGAAGGCGGTGACGGTGTCGGCCTTGCTCAATGAAAAGCTGGCCACGCCTGCGACGGAGTTTGAGGTCGGAGAGGGGGTTTGGTTTTATGCCGGCAAACCGCTCCGCGATCATGTGTATGGCCGCATCACAGTGAGTACGGCCCTCAAAAAATCCAGTAATATCGCCTGTGCGAAGATGGGCCTCCAGCTCGGCCCGCAAAAGTTGGACGGTTATTTGAGGGCATTCAACTTTGGCAGCAAACTGGGCATCGAACTGCCTGGAGAGGAGAACGGTATTCTGGCGCGGGCCAAACACTGGGACAAGCTCAAGCCCACGCGCATTCCGATCGGACAGGGTATCGCGGTGACGGGCCTCCAAATGATCAATGCGTATTCCACACTGGCCAATGAAGGCCGCATGATGCGACCGTACGTGATTGACCGGATCGTCTCGCCCGGCGGCGAAATCGTCATGCAGTCCAAGCCGGAGGTCATTGGCCGGCCGGTCCGCCCCGAGGTGGCGCGTGCCGTGCGAGAGATGCTGATGGGCGTCACCGAGGAGGGCGGCACCGGCAAACGCGCCTCGGTCGGCGGTTTCTCGATCGCGGGCAAGACCGGCACGGCGCAGAAGGCGGTGCCCGGCGGGTATTCGAGCACCGATTACTATGCCTCTTTTGTGGGTTTCGTGCCGGCCAGTAATCCGGTCTTCAGCGTTCTGGTCTCCGTCGAGCGGCCGCGTCCCCAGCATACCGGCGGTTTTGTGTCGGCCCCGGTTTTCGCCCGGATCGCCGCGGCCACCGCGCGGTATCTCGCACTTGAGCCAGATTTGCCTACTGACGATGACGACGAACTCGAGCTGGCCCAACCGTAATCCATGCGGCGAACCCCTTGCGGGCACAGATAAGGATGTTGATGAAACTGACGGATATCCCGGAGATGATCCCTTTCTTGAAAGAGAAGCCCGCCGTGCTTGTCTTCAGCGGCGTGCAATGCGATTCGCGGCGAATCAGACCGGGCGACCTCTTTGTTGCGCTGTCCGGAAGCCGCGACGATGGTGCGCGTTATGCCGCCGCCGCGTTGGCCAAGGGTGCCGTCGCGGTGCTGGCGCAGGCGCCGTTGCATGATGCGCCCAAACAGACGATTGTGGTCCATGACGCCCGCGGCGCGTTGGCCTGTCTCGCGGCTGCGCTGAACGGCTGGCCGGCCAAGACGCTGCGCGTGTATGGCGTCACCGGCACGAACGGCAAGACCACCACCGCCTGGCTGTTGCGCGAACTGCTGCGCGCCGGCGGCCGCACACCGGGCCTGCTGTCCACCGTGCAGGTCGAATACGGCGGCCGCACGATCCCGGCCACGCGCACCACGCCTGACGCCTGCGAGCTGCAGAGCCTGCTGGCCGCGATGCAGAACGCCGGTTGCGACTCGGCGGTGATGGAGGTCTCCTCCCACGCGCTGGACCAGCAGCGCGCCGCATTCCTGCGCTTCGAGGCCGCAGCCTTCACCAACCTCTCGCAAGACCACCTCGATTACCACGGTACGATGGAGGCGTATTTCCAGGCCAAGCAGCGCCTATTCACGCAGCTTGCACAAGATCATCCCGGCGCGGCCGCGGTCTGTTGCCTCGATGACGGAGCGGGCTACGGCGCACGTATGGCCGAGTATGTCGCGGCGCTTCCGCTGCGCCGTGTCACCTGCGGCTTCGCGCCGACCGCCGACCTGCGCGCCGAAGAGGTGTCGGTGACGTCCGACGGCAGCCGCTTCACGCTGGTCGCGCCGGAGGGCGGTCGTCGCGAGTTGTGCGTTCACCTGGCCGGCCGCTATAACATCGCCAACATGCTGTGCGCGGCGGGGCTCGCTCTTGACGCGGGCGTTCCGCTCGACACGGTGGCCGCGACGCTGGAGCAGGCGCGTCCGCAGTGGGGACGTCTCGAACGCGTGCCCACCGCTCTTCCCGCCGCCGTGTTCGTTGACTATGCGCATACCGACGATGCGCTGCGCAACGTGCTCACCACACTGCGTGAAATCACGCGCGGCCGCCTGATCGTTGTTTTCGGATGTGGCGGGAATCGTGATCGCACGAAGCGCCCGTTGATGGGGCGTGTCTGCGCTGAACTCGCCGACTGGCTGGTGGTGACCTCGGACAATCCGCGCGGCGAGGAGCCGATGTCGATCATCGGCCAGATTCTTGAGGGTGTGTCGGCCGATACGGCGGTGGCAGTCGAGCCAGACCGCCGCGCGGCCATCCGGCTGGCGCTGGCCGAGAGCGGGCCGGACGACGTGGTGCTGGTGGCGGGCAAGGGCCACGAGCCGTTTCAGGAGTTGGCGGACCGCACCGTGCCGTTCGATGATCGGCAGGTTGTTGCGGAGGAGGCGCGTACGGTGGGCGGTGCGGGTCGGCAGGATCGATAGATCCGGCAGGGCCAGGCAGTCGGGGCGGATGTGAATATGGCAAACGGTCAACCACAGGTATTTGACGCGGCCGAGTTTGCCGCATGGACAGGCGGCGACGCGCAGGCGCTGCCGACGAC
>JAGOBZ010000155.1 GCA_017999015.1 Kiritimatiellia bacterium | reverse complement strand
CACCCGGGCTCATGCGGTTGGCTGCGCAAGCACGGACTGGCGCATCTGGGGCTGCTGCATGTCGATAAATACGGCCGCGCCGATACGCGTCGCACTGACGCCGACGTGCCGCAGACGCTGGACCGCTACGCCTTTGCGGCGCAGCGCTTTGATGTGGCGATCGATGATTCGCCGCTTGCCCTGGATCTTCTCGCCCCGCGCCTCGACTGCCTGGTGATCGTCTATGACCGGCCGTGGAACCGGCGCTATGCGCAGACCGCGAATATGCGGCGCTCGGATTCGTGGACGGAGATTGTCGAGCTGATCGGAGGCCGGTCATGACATCAGTCCCGGCGCTCGCAGCCGTTTCGCTGGCATGTTTTTTTGTCGCGGGGTGCGTCACCCCGTCGTACAGCACCCGTACGCAATCAACGGAAAAGAAAGGATGCGCGATATGAATGGTCAGCATTGTGCTTCACGTCGTCAATTTCTCAGCGCCGGTGCGGCGGCCGGGTTTATGATCCCGGCCTCGCGCGTGTTCGGTCAGGCGGTCTCAGCGCCGCCGAGCGGCCAGTTCCGCTTTGCCAAGGTCGGCTGCGGCGGCATGGGCGGCGGAGACCTCAACAGCACGGCGGGCGCGGGCGGCGTGGTGGTCGGACTGTGCGATACCGACGCCAAAAAGGCCGAGGGCGCCTACAAGAAGTATCCCGACGTACCGAAGTTTACCGATTACCGCAAGATGCTCGACCGGCTGGAGAAGGAGATCGACGGCGTGGTCATCTCGACCCCCGACCACACGCACGCCTGCATCGCGCTGGACGCCATGCGGCGCGGCAAGCACGTCTATGTCCAGAAGCCGCTGGCGCGCACCTACGAGGAGTGCCGGCTGATGCTCGATGCCGCGCGCAAATACAAGGTCGTCACGCAGATGGGCAACCAGGGGCATGCGGGCGCCGGCCTGATCCTCTGGAAGAAGATGATGGACGCGGGCGCGTTCGGTGAGATCGAACACGTGCACACGTGGTCCGACCGCCCGATCTGGCCGCAGGGCATGACGCAGCCGCCGGCGCCCGAGCAGACGCCGGACGGGGTCGACTGGGAGTGCTGGATCGGGCCGGCCGCGATGCGGCCCTTCTCCAGCGCATACGCGCCCTTCAAGTGGCGCGGCTGGTGGGATTTCGGCTGCGGCGCCATCGGCGACATGGCCTGCCACAACATGGACCCCGCCTTCTGGATCCTTCAGCTCGGCATGCCGGCGTCAATCAAGGCCGAAGCTTCTGCGCCGGCCGGCATCGCGTATCCCGCGTGGTCGATCATCGAGTTGACCTTTCCTGCCACGCCGGTCTGTCCCAAAGGCGTCAAGGTCACCTGGTACGACGGCAAAAAGCTGCCGGCACGGCCTGAAAACGCCCATCCGCAGCTCAATCTGGGCGGCAACGGCTGCCTGGTTGTCGGCTCGAAGATGACGGCCATGGGCGGCTCCCACGCCTCGCCGCCGATGCCGATCGCGCTGGGCAAGGAGGCGTACAGCCCGGCAGTCAAAGAGGCTGAGCGCGCCTGGCGCGAAGAGCTGAAAAAGACGCAGGGCTGCAACCACTACGGCCAGTGGGTTGAGGCGTGCAAGGCCCATGACCTGAAAAAGCCGGGCAGCAATTTCGAGTATTCGGTGCCCATGACGCAGGTGCTGCTGCTGGGGTGCATCGCATTGCGCTTCCCGGGCGTGGAGCTGAAATGGGACGCGCGCAACGCGCGCTTCACGAATCACGCCGAGGCCAACCGCTGGCTCGCCAGCGCGCAGCGTGACGGCTTCAAGCTGCAGGCATAACGGTGTCATGCAAGAGGCTCGTTAGACAAAAAAGAGTGTCGCCAGGGCGCGCGCCGGCTGGACGGCGCCGCTCTGGCGCATAGAATAAAAAAACACGAACAGAAGACGGGGAGGCAATACGATGAGAGCATGGGTCATGGGGGGGCTGGTGTTGGCGGGCGCGGTCGCGCTGGGCGTAGAAGAGGGCTTTGTGCCGTTGTTCGACGGCAAGACGCTGGAGGGCTGGGAGCGCCGCGGCGGACAATCCACCTATGCGGTGGAAGAGGGCACGATCGCCGGACGGTTCAACGACGCGCGACGTAACTCCTTCCTCTGCACGAAACGGCCGTACGGCGATTTCATTCTGCGGCTTGAGTTCAAACTGGAGGGCGGCAACTCGGGCGTGCAGTTCCGCTCTGCCGCGCGCCGGCATGCGGACCAGACGGAGTCGGTCTTCGGCTATCAGGCTGAGATCGCGGGTGATCCCAAGGTCACCGCGCGCATCTACGACGAAGGCCGGCGCGGTTTCAAGTTCGGGCGCACCTGGCTGGACAACACCGAGACTCAAGTGATCGAGCGTTCGGCCGCGGCCTACAAACAGGGCGACTGGAACCGCCTCGAGATCCAGTGCGTCGGCCCGTCGATCCGCACGTGGCTGAATGACGCGTCGGTCGTGAATTTCTTTGACGGCGAAAGCTTCTCCGGCTTCATCGGCCTGCAGGTCCACGCCGTCAAGGAACCGGACGGCAAGGTCTGCGCGCGCTGGCGCAACATCCGCATCAAGGAGCTGGGCACCAGCCAGTGGACGCCGTTTTTCGCCAAGGGTGCGGACGGTCAATTTGCGCTGCGGCACGCGCGCTTCGTGTTGCCGGACGACTGGTCGTTCCGCGATGACGGCGTGCTGGTCGGCAAGCATCGCGCGGACGAGAAGCGCGACGGGCTGGTGGTCTCGGACAAGGTGTACAGCGACTTCATCGTGCGGGTGAGCTATCAGCTCTTCGGCGGCAACAGCGCCCTCTATTTCCGCGCGGAGGAAGTCAACACGCCATGGTTGCTCAAAGGCTTTCAGAACGAGATCGCGGGCGGGGCCAAGGACTCGGCGCTGTGGCACACGGCCGGCGACAAGACGCCGGGGCGCGGCTGGGTCGCGCAGGATGACGACTTCATCCTGAAGGTCCGTAACGCAGAGGGGTGGAACACCACCTGCACCGTGGCGTACGGCGACCGCATCGTCGAGATCCTGAACGGCCAGCGCACGATCGACATCATCGACCCGCTCTGCGAGAAGAGCGGCAAGGTGGGCTTGCAGCTTCACGGCAGCGCGAACGTCGAGATGTGGTTCAAGGATTTTGAGATCCTTGAAATCACGCCCGAGATGAGGGTGCTGATCGACCGTAAGTAAATGCTTGGGCGTGTGAGACAAGGCGGTTCGAAATGGATATGCTTGGAGGTTTTGACATGAAGATGGGATGGATGAGTTTTACCGTGGCCGCGCTCTGCCTGAACGTTGGCTTTGCCCGTGAATGGGAGAATGAGCAGATCAATGCCGTCAACCGCGAGCCCGCCCGGGCCGCCAGCTTCCCGCTGGCCAAAGCCGCCGACGCGCTGACCGCCGAGGAGCCCGACACGCCCTACCGCGTGCTGCTCAACGGCGATTGGACCTATTGCTGGAGCGGCAGTCCGGACGAGCGCCCGGTCGATTTCCACACGCCCGGTTTCGACGCCGCCCGCTGGTTTACGATCGACGTGCCGAGCTGCGTGGAGATGCGCGGCTACGGCATCCCGATCTACACCAACATCCGCTACCCGCACCAGCGCAAGCCGCCGCTGATCGGCACCGAATACAATCCGGTCAGCTCCTACCTCAAGCGCTTCACCGTGCCGGCCGCCTGGCAGGGGCGCCCGGTCTTCATCCGCTTCGACGGCGTCTACTCGGCCTTCTACCTCTGGGTCAACGGCAAGTATGTCGGCTACAGCGAAGACAGCAAACTGCCCGCCGAGTTCAACCTGACGAAACACCTCAAGCCGGGCGAGAACACGCTGGCCGTGGAGGTCTACCGCTGGTCGGACGGCTCTTACCTCGAGGACCAGGACATGTTCCGCTTCAGCGGGATCTACCGCGATGTCTCGCTCTTCTCGCCGCCGCCCGCCGAGCTGCGCGATTTCAGCGTGACCACCCAGCTCGCCGCCGACTTCAAAAGCGCCGTGCTGCACCTCACCGCCAAGGGGCGCGCGCTGAATGGAAAGGCCGCGGCCGCGGCCGTGAAGGGCGAACTCTTTGACGCCGCCTTCAGCCGCGTCGCCACGCTGCCTGAACTGCGGCTCGCGCTGACGGCCGACGGCGCTGACGCCGTCGCGCACTGCGAAACGCCGCCCGGCCAAGAGCTGGCGCCGCGTCTCTGGTCGGCGGAAGACCCCTATCTCTACACGCTGGTCCTCACCCTCTCCGGCGCCGACGGATCGCAGGATGTGCGCACCTGCAAGGTCGGCTTCCGCCGCGTCGAGATCCGCGACGGCAAAATCCTGTTCAACGGCCAGGCCGTCAAGTTCAAGGGCGTCAACCGCCACGAGACCACCCCGGAGAACGGGCGCACGGTGTCGCGCGAGGAGATGCTCAAGGACATCCTGCTGTTCAAGCAGAACAACATCAACACGGTCCGAACGTCGCACTATCCCTGCCACTACGCCTGGTACCAGCTCTGCGACCGCTACGGCATCTACGTGGTCGGCGAGGCGAATGTCGAGTCGCACGGCATGGGCTATGAGAAGGAGTCGCTGAGCCATGTGGCGTCGTGGGAGAAGGCGCACGTCGAGCGCAACGTCAACCAGGTCGAGAACTACAAGAACCATCCCTCGATCTTCATGTGGTCGCTCGGCAACGAAGCCGGCCCCGGCAAGAACTTCAAGGCAGCCTACGACGCCGTCAAGGCGCTGGACCCCACGCGCCCGGTGCATTACGAGCGCGCCAACGAGATCGTCGATGTCGACAGCCACATGTACCCGACCGTCGACTGGGTATATGAGCGCGGAAAAAACACGGCGAAGCCGTTCTTCCTGTGCGAATACGCGCACGCGATGGGCAACGCGATGGGGAACTTCAAGGAGTACTGGGAGGCCTTCTACTCCAGCGACTCGCTGTCGGGCGGCTGCATCTGGGACTGGATCGACCAGGCGGTCTGGAAGTACACGGACCGCGTTTTGCCGGACGGCACGCGCGAGCGTTACCTGGCGTACGGCGGCGACTTTGACGACAAGCCCAACGACGGCAACTTCGTCTGCAACGGTGTGATCACCCCGGACCGCCAGGTGACGCCCAAGCTGGTCGAGGTCAAGCGCGTCCACCAGAACCTGGTGGTCACGTCCGAGAACGCGGCCGCCGGCACCGTCGAGGTGTGGAACCGCTTCGCCTTCACCGACGCGGCCGCCTTCGACGCGCGCTGGTCGCTGGCCTGCGACGGCAAGGAAATCGCGGGCGGCTCGCTGGGTGCGCTGAACGTCGCGCCGCTCGCGCGCCGGCGCGTGGCGGTGCCGGTGCCGCCGGTCAAGCCCCTGCCGGGTGCAGAGTACCTCTATCGCGTGAGCTTCCACCTGCGGGAGCCGACGCTGTGGGCCGAGAAGGGCCACGAGATCGCGGCCAGCCAGCTCGCCTTCACGCCGGCCGCCGCGCCGGCCGCCGCGCCCAAGGCCGCCAAGATGCCGGCGCTGAAGGTGACCGAGGATGACGCGCGCGTCACGCTGCGCGGCCGCCGCTTCGAGGCGGTCTTCTGCCGCGCCTCGGGCACGCTCGCGCGCCTGGTCTACAACGGACAGACCATCCTCGCGGATGCCGCGGGCGTCGTGCACGGCCCGCGCCTCAACACCTTCCGCGCCTTCGTGGACAACGACAACCAGTGGGGCCGCTGGATGCGCAACGAGTATTTCGAATCCGGCCTGACGCAGATGAGCTACCACGCGCGCCCGCTGGTCGTGACGCGCCTGGACGACGGCACGGCGACCGTGACGGCGACAGTCGAGGCGTGCGGCTTCAAGAGCGGGCGCTTCACGCACACCGCCGAGTACCGGGTCAGCGGCGACGGCACGATCCGCGTGCGCAACACCGTCACGCCGGCCGGCAAGTTGCCGGTTCTGCCGCGCATGGGCGTGCGGCTGATGCTGGACGGCGCGCTGGAGCAGATGGCGTACTACGGCCGCGGCCCGTGGGAGAACTACGTCGACCGCAACACCGGCAGCGATCTCGGCTTCTACACCTCCACCGTCACCGAACAGTACGTACCGTACGTGCGGCCGCAGGAGTGCGGCGGCAAGAGCGACGTGCGCTGGGCGGCCTTCACCGACCGCTCCGGCGACGGCGTGCACATCACCTTCCCCAAGCCGTTCTTCGTGACCGCGCTGCACCACACCTCCGAAGATCTCGAAGGCGCGCGCCACCGCAACGGCATGGAACGCATCTACAACCCGCTGCGCCCGCGCCCGGAGATTTGCCTGGCGCTGGACGCCGGCCAGACCGGCCTGGGCGGTGCAAGCTGCGGGCCCACCCCGCTGGAGAAGTACATCCTGCGCGCCCAGCCGTTTGACTACACCTACATCCTGCGGCCCTGCCGCGACCGCAGCCATGCGGATCTCAGCGCCTTGGCGCGGCAGCCGTAAAATATTGTTGTATGCGAGTTAGCGATAACTAATTTGTGTTGCGCAAGGAGCGGCGCGGTGATACGATGGGGGTATGTTTTTTAGGCGTCATAGTGACGGGATGCTGCGCTGGGCCGCACAGGGCGTGCGGCTTGCGGCAGCGTGTTGCCTGTTTGCGCTGACCGTGCTCCAGGGGCTGACCTTCTGCCTCTGCGCGCCGGATCCTGACGCTTGCGGCGACCGCTGCCACGACTGCGGCACGCCGCCCGCTCCTTCGGCAACGCATGTCGAGCACCTCTGCGAACACCTGGCGCTTGCCGATCTCCCGCCGGGCGAGCCGGTGCCCGCCGCGGTCAGGGAACTGGCCGGCCTGCTGTTGGCCCTCGCGTCGGCAACGCCGGTTGCCTGCGTGCCTGTCGATCTGCCGGCCCAGCCGGCGCGCCACAGCGAGCGCCCGCCGGGCGTGCCGGCGCCGCAGTTCCTCTTTCTCGCGCGCTCGACGCAAATCCTCTGCTGAAGTCTCCTCGTGACGGACGCTCATCTCCCGCCGCCCGCTCGGGTCCGGCGGGCTCTTGAATACCGTTTCCCACGAGGAGGTTTACCATGTTCTGCATTGTCCAGCGGGCTTTTCCCGCTTCACGCATTCTGTTTTTAGGGGCCGTCGTTGCCGCCGGCTGCCGCAGTGTCGCCCCGGCGCCGATCGACTGGCCCCGCGAGGCCGCCGCCTGGTCGGCCGCCGTCACGAACCGCGTCACGCTCACGGCCGCGTCGGCGCGCGACCTTGCACGGGTCCTCAACCCCGAGATCAACGCGCTGCGCCTCAGCCGCCAGAACGCCGACCGCGAGGCCCTCGCCGCCGGCTGGTGGGAGGACCCCGCCTTAGACCTGGAGTCGCTGCGCGTGTTGCGCGGCGGTCCGCATCCCTGGATCCTCGGCGCCGGCCTGCGCTTCAGCCTGCCGCTGTCCGGCGTGCCGGGCCTCGAGAAGCGCGCCGCGCTCGCCTACGC
>JAGOBZ010000154.1 GCA_017999015.1 Kiritimatiellia bacterium | reverse complement strand
GAGATCAAGGAGCAAGGCATGGTGGCGGTCGGCGACACCACGAAATGGAAACTCCACAATTTCACGCTCACGGACCTCCAGAAAGCCGAGCTCGACGAGTGCTATGACGACATGCTGCGCTTCGTGAAGGAAAATAGCTGAACGCGGACCATGCGGTGCGTGTGCGGGCATCAGGTCGACTTCATGCGCGGCTGCATGGGAGGTCCCGCGCCTTGCGCGAACCTCGACTATTCGTAGCGCCTGAACGAGGTGGTCATGCTTGGCGTGGCGGCGATCGCGGAAGACAGCGGCGATGAGATCAGGTGGGACAACATGGCTGGTTGCTTCACCAACAAGGAGAGCGCGAACATGTTCCTGAAGCATCGCTACCGCAAGGGCTGGGAGATATAGGCCTCCGGGTGTGTGATTCGGCGTAAGAACGGACAACAGTAAATAGGGAAAACGAGTGGGCGTCGTGAAGCGATTCGTGTTATTGGCGGTTATTGCGTCTGCGTCTGCCGTCGGCGGGGCGGAGTATCCGCTTATCGTGTTCCGGCTGACCGACAGCCCGGTCCGCAGTCCGGAGTTCTTCAAGGCGTCGTGCGAGGTGCATGCCAAATACAAGGGTGCCTTTGACGAATTCTGGTACGGGGGCGGACAGCCGCTGTGTAAGATCGAGGTGTGCCGCGAAGACCTGAAGAAGATAGCCGCGCTGAGACCTTGGGTTGAGAAGGCGGGGATGCGGCTCTCGTTCCAGCAGGGGCTCACCACCGGCCACGACTATGCGTACGTGGGCAAGCCCGGAAAGCAGGCTGCGGCCGGCGTCTATGCCAGCGAGGAGGCGGAGCCGTTCCCGGATGATGCCTGGATGGTGCGGAAGAACGGCGAGCAGGCGACAGGCCGCTGCCTGTGTCCGCGTTCGCCCGCCGTGCTCGACTACGAATACCGTTTCGTCAAGGCGACGCTGGAGGAGCTGCACCCCGTCACGTACTGGCTGGACGACGACCTGCGGCTCGGCGTCGGCAAGGTCGGCTGTTTTTGTCCGCGCTGCCTCGCGGCGTTCAACCGGAAGGCGGGTACGGCTCTCACGCGCGACGCACTTGTGAAGCGGCTTTTCGAGGGCGCGGAGCTTGATCCGCTCCGGCTGGAGTGGATCACGTTCAACGAGGAGTCGCTCGCGTTGTACGGGAGGGCGGCAAGGAAGGCGGCGGACGAGGTGATGCCGGCATGTCGGCTCGCCTTGCAGACGGTGAGTGCGGATTGCCTTCTGAACGGACGCGACTACGCTCCGATTTTGCGAGAGCTCTCCGCGAACGGACGCGTGCCGGCGGGCCTACGGCCGGGGCACGGCTGCTACCGGGAAGACCGGCCGCTTGATTTCCTCGAGAAGGCGCTGTGGTGTACCCGCGAAGCCGAGCGCAGCCGGCGTCTTGGGAACCTTTGCGGAACGGTCTGCTACGAAGAGGAGACCTATACGCGGCGGGTGCTGCACAAGTCGCCGAACGCGATCGTCACCGAAGCGGCTCTCGCGCTCGCCAGCGGATGCGACACGGTGTCGTTCTATTGGGCGGACGGCGAGAAGCCGGAGCGCATCGAGGATTACGAACGCTTCGTGAAAGCGATCGCCCGTGCGAGAGGCTATTTCGAACGTCTTTCGGCGTCGACCCGGCGGACCTCGCTTGGCGGCGTTGCGCGCTACCTCGGGTCGAAGGCGTTTGAGCAGGATGGTTTCTCGCTTGGCGACCCCGCCGACCTGATGTTGGCGAGATGCGGCGTTCCGGTGACGGTGGCCGAGTCGGCATCAAAACACAAGGTCTGGTACGCGTCCGACCGGTCGCGCAAGGCAATGACCGAAGCGGATTTCGCGAAGGCCAAGGCGGAGGGGCTTTTTGAATTCGTCCCCGAGACGCATCCGCTCGTTTCAACACGTCAGCGGTGGCTCGACGAGATCGACCGTGCGAGCGGCGTACGCTTCCCGGTGCGCATCGACCTGCCTCACGCCCTGCGCGTCCTGCCGCGCATCGACGCGGCGGGCAAAACGGATTCCGTGACTTTGCTCAACCTCTCCATCGGCGACGCAGACGCGTTCACGGTGAAGATCCGTAACCCGCGCAGGCTCAAGCCGGTCCTGGCTTCCCCGCAGCGCCCGGACGTTACCCTCGAGTGCGTCCATGACGCATCACGTGACGAACTTCAGGTGGTCGTTCCCGACCTCGCCGGATGGCAGATCTGCACGATCTTCCTCTAAGAAACAGAAAACGATGAAAGCGGATTCCTGTTCCAGCCGCAAAAAAGCGCTGACCCCAGCAAGGAGTGAAACATGAAGATGACGTTTGCGATAGTTTGTGCCGTTGCCGCCGCGTACACATTGGCGGATGACCTGCAGAAGAATGTCGTGCCGGCGGAGCGGCAGGTGAAGAGGGCGTTCCGCACGTTCGGTAAGGAGAACGGCTCGCCGCGGGTTCTCTATGTCGGGAACTCCATCACGCGGCACGGGCCGAAGCCGGACATCGGCTGGACCAACGACTGCGGCATGGCGGCCTCCTCGATCGAGAAGGACTACGTGCACGTCAATGCCGCGCTGGTCGCGAAGGTGAAGCCCAACGCCGAGTTCGCGTGCCTGAATGTCGCGGATTCGCTCGAACGCAAGTTCACCGATCCCGGCTGGAAACCGGAGACCTATTTCAAGGATGTGAAGGCCTTCAAGCCCGATATCGTCGTCTTCTTCTTCGGCGCGAACGTCGCCAAGAGCTACGACGCTGATCCGTCCGCCTCCCCGCGCAGCTTCAAGGATGCCGTCATCGCGCTGCGCGACTACCTCGACACGGGCAAGACGAAGTTTCTCGTCTCCGAGGGGTTCTACATCCGTCCGGTGCTTGACGCCGAGAAGAAAGCTGCGGCCGCAGCCCGTGGTGATGTCTTCGTCACCCTCGACGACTTCCGCCGCGGCAGCGACGTCCATGGCCGCTTCAACCACCCTAACGATTATGGCATGCAACGCATCGCCCAGCGGTTCTTCGAGGCGATGGCGACGCTTTTATGAGCCCGGTGCGCACGCGCAGCCCGGCACAATCGGCCGATGGCAGGAGGTGGGGCAGGCGTCTGTCAGTCTTGCGCCGCAGTCGTTCCGTCTGGTATTTTACAGAGCAATGGCAAGAGTAGGCGGGAGAAGGAACAGACGGCGCGGGGCGGCGGAGGCCGCCGATCGCTGGGAGACGGTCAGGGTGCGTCAAACATGAGCATGCCCTGCGCTTCTGTTTTAAATACGTTGGCCGGGTTGGTCTGGGGCTGGCCGCTGATGGTGCTGCTGATCGGCACCGGCGTGTGGTTCACCGTGCTGTTGCGCGGCCTGCAGTTCCGCCTGTTGCCGCATGCGCTCTGGCTGGCCTTTGTCAAACGCCGCGAAGCGGACGGTAAGGGCGATATCAGCCACTTTCAGGCGCTGATGACTGCCATGTCCGCAACGGTCGGAACCGGGAACATCGTGGGCGTGGCGACGGCCATCGCCCTCGGCGGACCGGGCGCGGTCTTTTGGCTCTGGCTGACGGGGCTGGTCGGCATGGTGACCAAATATGCCGAATCGCTGCTGGCCGTGAAATTCCGCGTGGTTGCGGCGAATGGCACAATGGCCGGCGGCCCGATGTACTATATCGAGCGCGGGCTGCACCAGAAATGGCTGGCCGTGCTCTTTGCCTGCCTGACCGTCGTCGCCAGCTTCGGCATCGGCAACCTGACGCAGGCGAATGCCGTGGCGACAGGCCTGCAGGCGACGTATGGCTTGAATCCTCGCGATACCGGCGCCGTGCTGACCCTGCTCTCCGGCCTAGTGTTGCTGTTCGGCATCAAGGGCATCGCGCGCGTGACCTCCGTGGTGGTGCCGTTCATGATCGTCTTTTACCTGATCATCACGGGTAGCGTGCTGATCGCCAATGCCGACGCCATTCCGGCGGTGCTTCGCCTCATCCTGCACCACGCCTTCACGCCGACGGCGGCGACCGGCGGGTTCGCCGGGGCCGCGCTCTCCCAGACGATCCGCACAGGGCTCGCGCGCGGGCTGTTCTCCAACGAATCGGGACTGGGCTCGGCGCCGATCGCCGCGGCGGCGGCGCGGACCCACCACCCCGTGACCCAGGCACTCGTCTCCATGACGCAGACGTTCATCGACACCCTGCTCATCTGTTCGATGACGGCGCTGGTGATCCTGACGAGCGGCGCGTGGACCCAGAGCGGCCCTGACGGCAACGGGCTGACCGGCGCGCTGCTCTCCACAACCGCCTTCAGCTCGGTGTACGGTCCTTGGGCCGGGCAAGTCGCCACGGTGTCCCTGGTGCTCTTTGCCTGGTCCACGCTGATCGGCTGGGGTTATTACGGCGAGAAGGCGCTGGAATACCTGATCGGCGTCCGGGCCATCCCGGTCTACCGCACCGTCTATGTCTCGGTCGTGTACTTCGGCTGCGTGACGCAGCTTGAAACCTGCTGGACGATCGCGGACATCTTCAACGGGCTGATGGCGCTGCCCAACCTCGTGGCGCTGCTGTGCCTCTCGCCGCTCGTCTTGTCCGAAACGCGCGCGTATCTGCGCCAACGGGGAAGGCAGGATCGGGTAATCGAATCGGGGGGGCTCTCCGGAGGCTGACTATCCGTACCGGGTATTCATTTCGCAGGCGGATTAGAAAGATAACGGCGTCCTTGTTGCGCAACCTCGCCGGGCCCAAGAAAAAAGGCTTTAACCGCGTCTGCCACGCATTCCGCTTCCTCGCGTTTCAACGCATCAAAGAGTGGAAGACGAACGAGACGATTGACAAAGCGCATGCAATGGACCGGGTTGGGTCCCGAGCACTTATCCCTATAGTAGGCTGAGGCACGCAGGCTGAGATAGTGCGTCGCCGCCTGAATGCCCCGCGCCTTAAGAAATGCCATGAGGCGCGCGCGCTCCTCCTGTGAGCGGCAGACCAGATAAAACATGTGCGCGTTGTTGGTGGAATACGGGGGGAGCACCGGAATTTCAAAAAACCCCTGATTGGCCAGCGGCTTCAGCGCCGCGTAGTAGGTGCGCCACAGCTTCTTGCGCCGGGCCTGGACCTTCTCCAGCGCCTCAAGCTGGGCGTAAAGAAACGCGGCCGTGATGCCGGAAGGCAGAAACGAGGATCCGACATCCACCCACTCGTATTTGTTGATCTCGCCGCGCGAGAACTCCGCGCGGTTGGTGCCCTTCTCCCAGATGATTTCCGCGCGCCGGATAAAGCGCGGGTCGTTGATCACGAGCATGCCGCCCTCGCCGCACTGGATGTTCTTGGTCTCGTGAAAGGAGAAACAGCCCAGATGACCCAGCCCGCCCAGCGGCAGTTCGTCCCGCACCGCCTTGAGCCGCTTGTGCCACGGATAGCTCCCCTCGCCGAGATCAGCCGTATAATACGCATCGATCGCCTGCGCCGCATCGGCGATCACCAGCAGCTTATAGCGCCGAGCCACCGCCAGAATCGTGCGCATGTCGCAGGCATAGCCGCCGTAATGCACCGGCACAATCGCCTTGGTGCGCGGCGTGATCAGCGCCTCAAGCGACGCCGCGTCCATGTTGGGATGCCCGGGCGAACTGTCGGCGAACACGATCCGCGCGCCCTGCCGCACAAACGCGAGCGCTGTTGAGACGAAGGTGTAAGAGGGCACGATCACCTCGTCGCCGGGCTGGATGTCCGCAAGCAGCGCGGCCATTTCCAGCGCGTCCGTGCAGGAGGTCGTCAGCAGGCATTTTGTAAAGCCGTAGCGCTCTTCAAAGAAACGCTGGCATTTCTGCGTGAACGGCCCGTTGCCCGAGAGCTTGCCGCTCGCGACCGCGTCCGCAACGTAGGCGAGTTCTTTACCGATGAGGGTCGGACGGTTGAACGGAATCACGGTGCCTTCCCTCCGCATGCTTCTTTGACCGATGACTGCGGCTTGCCGCTGCACGTCAGGTAGAGGCGGCCCAGATACTCCCCGCTCACGCCGATCGCGAAGAGGATCATCCCGCCGATGATCAGGTGCAGCACCACCAGCGTGATCCAGCCCTCCACGCGATGCTGGCGCAACGCGTACTCAGCCAGATAGAATACCGCCAGCGCGAACCCGCAGACCGCGCACACCATGCCGGCACACGACGCCACCCGCAGCGGCCACACCGAAAACCCGGTCGCCACCCGCAGGAACAGCAGCAGCGAACGGCCCGGCGTATACGTGCTCGAGCCCTGATGCCGCGGGCGGTGCTCGACGTCGAGCTGGCCGACCTGACCGGTCACGCTCAAAATCAAGCCGTCCACATAGGGAAACGGGCCGGCGTACGCGCCGACCGCCTCGGCGATCTCACGTCGCATGACCTTGAAGGCCGAGAGATAAAGCCCTTTCGGCTTACCGATGACGTGCTCAGCCATCTTGCCGTTCAGCCAGCTCCCGGCCCGCTTCCACCATGCTTCCTTCAGCACCTTGAACCGGGCGTAACAGACATCCAGATCCCGTTCGCGGCACCCTGCGTACAGTGCGGGGATGTCTGACGGCGCGTGCTGCAGATCATCATCCATCACCACTACGAACGCCCCGCGCGCGCGCCGCAAACCGCACAGAATGGCATTGTCCTGCCCGACGTTTTTTCGCAGCCGGAGGCCGACCCTCGACGGATCATCCGCGCAGAGCCGGCAGAGTGTCGGCCAGCTCGCATCGGTGCTTTGATCGTCGACATAGATCACCTCGTGCGCTATCCCGCGCAACGCCTCCCCGAGCTGGCGATGCAGCGCCTCCAGACATCCTTCACTGTTGTAGACGGGAATCACGACACTCAGCTCGACCATAGGACCTCCACGATCATGTCACGCGCCACGTGAATTACGCGGTACCGGAATCCCACACGCCCGCGCAACGCCTCAAGGCTCGCGCGCAGCGAGGCCTCATCAAACCGAAAGGTCTCGGCGTCCGGTCCGACGCGCGTTCCCCGCCGCGCCAAGCCGCGGAGCAGCGCGTTGCCGTGTGTCCAGTTCTGCACCGGCTCGGAGATCAGAAAGCGTCCGGACACCGCCTTGATCCGCTCGAACAGTTCCGGCAACCGCGCGTGAAAATGGTACAGAGAGCCGATCATGACGCACACGTCGCAGGTCGGCAGATCGGCCGCATGCCGCAGATCCAGCAGGTGCGCGTCATAACCGTTCGCCGCCGCACGCGCAACGAACCGCTCGTTCACATCCAGGCCTGTCCACGTGCGCCCCTGCCTGCGGCAGAGTTCCGCGAACACGGTATCGCCGAAACACAGCTCCAGCACCGAACGTTCGGACGCCGTCAACAAGGCGGCCATCCGGTCAAAGCGCGCGCGATACGACCCGCGGTACAGCACGGTCATCGCCAAGCGATAGATCCAGACACGTCTGTAAATAAAACTGCTGAGCATTTCATGACCGATTCTGCCATCTATGTTTCGCTGATGCAAGCTTCCTCCTTCGTGTGA
>JAGOBZ010000153.1 GCA_017999015.1 Kiritimatiellia bacterium | reverse complement strand
GCGCGCGCCCACCCGGTCTTGGCATCAGCCACCAGCGGACCGACCCGCAGCGTCGCGCCGCCCGCGCATGCGACATCGGCAGGCTTCGGCAGCGCCTCTTCCAACATCCGTGCACACGACGGCAGCGGCGCGCTTTCCAGCCGCAGAACCGTGTAGCCGAACGCCGGCAGCGACACCTCGCAGACGCCGCCGCGCAGGGCCACCCGACCTCCGCTCATTAAATCCCGAGCCCAGGCCGCGCCTCGCAACGCCTCAGGCAAGCTGGCCGCAGGCACCGACACCGTGCCCGTCACGGCCTTCCCGTTCAGATTCACCAGCACGATCGATGCGCGCCCGGCCGCGTCCGGCCGCGTGTCCCATGCATACTCCTCATGCCACGCCGTGTCGGCGCGCGCGGGCCGCTCTCCGGCCCGCAGGCACGCGAACACGCCGGCCGGCGCGGTCACGCTCAGATAATCGGCTGTTCCGGTGTTCAGTTCCGGCACCCGCCGCCGCACGTGAAAGATGCGGCGATACGCCGCGTAGTGCCCATCTTCCATTTCGTGATAGACCATCGGAATGCCGTGTATCCAACTGATCAGTGCCACCAGCGCGCGCTGCGCGTCCGCACCGTACCACAGGCCGGAGCGCAGGCTGTCGTGGCTCTCCACGTGGCGCATGCGCACCAGCCCCGGCACCTCGGCACACTGCTGCTCATGCAGCCAACGGCGCAGTCGCGGCACAAACACGTCGGCCGGGGCACGCCGGAAATCGTGCAGCACATGGTAACAGAGATCAAAATCGTAGGTGGAATCACTGACCGCGCCGTGCACGCTCGCGCCGACCTCCGCCAAATTCGCCCCATCCGGCTTGACCTTGCGCACCTCCTCGCGCAAGGCGCGCTGCATGGCGAAGCCGCCCTGCGCCTGAGCATGGCTGGCCCGTGCATAGGGGATCGCCGGATTCCAGTTCGGGATCTTGCTGCCGCCGCACGCGTCGATGCGGAAACCGTCCAGCCCGTATTCGCGCATGTAGAACGAGACCACGCCGCGCATGTAGTCGATCCATGTCGGCCAGTTGAAGTCAAAACACCAGTAGTGCAGCGTCGAGCCGTCCTCGTTCTGCGCCAGCCACTCGGGATGCGCTTTGGCGCGCGGAAACTCATTGCAGCCGCCGTGCGGCACGCAATCCTGCCAGACGCGCATCCCGAGGGAGCGGGCGCGCGCCGTGAACGCCTTGAAATCATCGGGCGTGCCGATCCCCTCTTGAAGTTTGTAGTAATCGCGCGGCCAATAGATCGACTTGTCCTCGAGCGGCATCAGCCAGAGCGCGTTGCAGCCCAGGCCGTCGATGTGCGGCAGCAGGGCGGTGGCGGCAGGGAATCCTCCGAGATCGCGGCAGTTCGAACCGATCGTTCCGCCCGGGTGAAAGGAGTAGAGAATCACGCGCTTGAGCCAGTCAGGCCGCCCCTCCGGCGGCACCTGGCCGACGGCGGCAAACCACTCGGGCAGACGCCGCAGCGCCGTCTCCGCATCGTTCGGCTGCACCCAGAGCCAGGTGTCGCCAACCCGCTGCGTCACGCCGTTACTCATATGCCCCTGCATGGCAAAGGATTGCGTGACTCGGATCTCGCCGCGCCCCTCTTCCACGCCCGTGCTGCCGCGGTCCGCGTAGGGCTGAAGTTCATCCAGCGCCCACACCACGGACCAGCCGCGCCCGTTCTCACCGATCACGGCACACGGGCTGCGCCAACTGCCGGTACGGCGGTCAGGCGTCAACTCAGCGGCCGCGACGCTGCGCGGCGGATACTGCGCAGGCAGCAGATATCGGCCAGACTCAGCAAGCGGCAACACGCCGCTCCTTACCCAAAAGCCCTTGATCTTCGTGGCGGCAGCGCCCTGCCACGTCACATCGAACCAGCGGCGCACCGTGCGCCGTTCAGGATCGAGCCGGAGATAGGCGTCAACCGTCCATGTGCCCGCCCTCGTCCGGCACCGGACCGTGTCGGATGAAACGCGCTCCACACCCTGCCGCTCAATCTTTTGGCCCCCGCCCGTTACCCACGCCTCGTCGTGACGGATGTCGTACGCCTGCTCGGCAGACGGTGCCACCACAATCGGCTGGCCATCGCACAACACCTCGGACATCCAGCCGTTCCGCGCATCAATCCGCACCGCGAAACGATCCGTTCCGAACAGCGTCCCGTGCGCGTCATCGCGCATCGGCACCTCAGCCCATGCGATGAACGCACCCCCCAAGATCCCTGTCATCAGTCCGAGCCATTCCCCGCGCATCTTATACTCCCCTCTTTTATCCGGTCACACTGCCGTAAAAATCAACCGGTTGTTATCATACCGGAAAGGGCACACACGTAGAACACCGAAACTGCTCCACAAAAAAAAGCAATACAGCCGTGTTTCATTCGTTTAAACTACTGTTTGATTTTTCCTAAAAGGGGTTAAATGAAGGTTTTTCTATTTTTGATCGTCCTCGGCGCGGCCTCAGCGGGGGGATGGTTTTACTACCAGAGGTCGCGCGCGCAGGAGCCAGACGCAGGCTACCGCACAGCGGCTGTGCAGCGCGAGACGATTGTCCAGGAGATCCGCGCGACCGGGACCGTCGAGCCGATCAAAGAGGTCGAGGTGGGCACGCAGGTCAACGGACGCATCCTTCAGCTCTATGTCGATTACAATTCGATTGTCACCACCAACCAGATCATCGCGCTGATCGACCCCGCCGTCTACGAAGCGACGCACGCGAAAGACCGCGCCCAGCTCAAGTCCAACCAGGCGAACGTGGCGCAGATGGCCGCCAAGCTCTCGTTCGCCGAAAAAGACCTTGTTCGCAAGACGGAACTCGCCGCGCGCAACATGCTCTCCAAGGCCGAACTGGACGCCGCGCTGGCGGAACGCGACGCGCTGGCCGCGCAGCTCAAGGTCGCCGAGGCCGCCGTCGAACAGTCGCAAGCCTCCGTCAAACTCTCGAAAACCAACCTCGACTACTGCACGATCCGCTCGCCGGTCAACGGCGTCGTCATCGCGCGCAACGTGGATGAAGGCCAGACCGTGGTCTCCTCCATGAACGCGCAGCAGCTCTACCAGATCGCGACCGACCTGTCGCGCATCCAGGTTTCGGCCAGCGTGCCGGAGGCCGATGTCGGCCTGATCCGTACCAACCAGCCGGTCTCCTTCACCGTCGACGCCTACCGCGACACCTTCCGCGGCACGGTCCGGCAGATCCGGCTGGCCGCAACCACCGTGCAGAATGTCGTCACCTATCCGGTGATCGTGGAGGCCGACAACCCCGGCGAGAAGCTCTTCCCCGGCATGACCGCCAACATCGCCATCGAAGTCGCGCGCACCGAGAACGCCCAGCTCGTGCCGGCCGCCGCGCTGCGCTTTAACCCGACCAACCTGGTCAGCGACATCCGAGGCCCGAAAATCTGGCTGCTCGGCACCAACGGGGTTCCCGAGGCGCTCGGCGTCAAGCTGGGCATATCCGACGGTACCCGGCACGCGATCGCGGCACCGGACGGGCTTGAGGGCCGCGAGGTCGTGCTCGGCCTCAAGACCAATGGCGGAACAGCCCCCAGCGGACCGAAGAACCCGTTCATGCCGACGCCGCCGGGCGGCTCGCAAAGCCGCACCGCGCGTCGAGCCATGCGTTAGGGCGATGCTCCCATGCTGATCAACATCCAGAACATGTTCAAGACCTACCGCATGGGCGAAAACGCTGTCCATGCTCTGGACGGTGTGTCGCTGACGATCGAAAACGGCGATTTCGTGGCCGTCATGGGGGCATCGGGATCGGGCAAGAGCACGCTGCTCAACATCCTCGGCTGCCTCGACACGCCCACCTCGGGCACCTATCTGCTGGACGGCGTCGAGGTCAGCCGCATGAGCCGCGCGCAGCTCGCGCGCATCCGCAACCAGAAGCTCGGTTTCGTCTTCCAGAACTTCAACCTGCTCTCCCGGACCAGCGCGCTGGAGAACGTGGAGCTGCCGACCTTTTACAACCGCAGGTTCCCCGGCCGCGAACGCCATGCGTGCGCCGTGCGCATGCTCGAACGCGTCGGGCTCGGCAACCGCGCCGACCACACGCCCGCGCAGCTTTCGGGCGGCCAGCAGCAGCGCGTGGCCATTGCCCGCGCCCTGATGAACAGCCCGCCCGTGATCCTCGCCGACGAACCCACCGGCAACCTCGACACCCGCTCCAGCGTGGAGATCATGACGCTCTTCAAGCAGTTGAACCAAGAGGGCATCACCATCGTCATGGTCACCCACGAAGAGGATATCGCCGCTTGCGCCAAGCGCCGGATACTGATGCGCGACGGGCAGATCGTCCAGTGACTGATGCTACTGATTTGGGGTTATTATGTCCTTTTTCATGATTCTTAAAGTCGCGCTGCGGGCTATTTTCCGTAACAAGACGCGGTCGCTGCTGACCGCCCTGGGAATCATTGTCGGCATCGCGGCGGTGATCGCCGTCGTGGCCATCGGCCAAGGCGCCCAGGCCATGATGATCAAGGAAATCAGCAGCATCGGCAACAACATCATCATGGTGTTCCCGGGCAGCCGCACGCAGGGCGGGGTGCACGGCGGTTCGGGGTCGAGCCAGACGCTCACCGCCGAGGATGGCGAGCGCATTGCGCAGGACCTCGCGCATCTTGTGCGCGCCGTCACCCCTGTCGTCCGCACCGGCTCGCAGGTCATTTATCAGGAAAACAACTGGTCCACCCAGATCCAAGGGGTCTCGATCGATTTTCCCGAGGTCCGCAACTGGAGCACCGAAGACGGCGTCTTCTTCACCGAGGCCGATCAGCGCGCCGGCACCCGCGTCTGTGTGCTGGGCGCGACCGTCGTCGACAACCTTTTCGCAAGCGCCTCACCGGTGGGTCAAACGATCCGCATCCGCAACATGCCGTTCCGCGTGCTCGGCGTGATGGCGCGCAAGGGCAGCAACACCATGGGCCATGATCAGGACGATGTCATCCTCGTCCCCTTCACCACGGTGAAACGCGTGCTGCAAAACTCGATCTTCAACAACGTCAACATGCTGATGATCAGCCTGCACTCGCTGGATGACATCACCGCGGCCAAGGCGGAGATCGGCGCGCTGCTGCGTCAGCGCCACAAGCTCTCGCCGCAGGCCCCGGACGATTTCAGCAGCATCGACATGACCGAAATCACCAACACGATCGGCAGCATGACCAAGCTGATGACGCTGCTGCTCACGGTCGTCGCCTCCATCTCGCTGCTGGTCGGCGGCATCGGCATCATGAACATCATGCTGGTGTCGGTCACCGAACGCACGCGCGAAATCGGCCTGCGCATGGCGATCGGCGCCACGCCCAGCGACATCCTGCTGCAATTCATCGCCGAGGCCATGGCGCTCTCCATCGTCGGCGGCCTGCTCGGCGTGCTGCTCGGCACGGGCGGCGCGCGGCTGGTCGGCCGCCTTCAGCAGTGGCCCATCCTGATCACCGAATCGTCGGTGGCGGTCGCCTTCCTCTTCAGCGCCGCGGTCGGCATGTTCTTCGGTTTCTATCCCGCGCTGCGCGCCTCGCGCCTCAATCCGATCGACTGCCTAAGGTACGAATGACATCGGTCCGCAAATATTTTTCCGTCCCGTACGGAAAGTCGGACGGCACGTAGTTCTGCACGCGGGATTGGCAGAGGCTGTAGACCTTCTGGAAATGCAGGAAGACCCATGGGCAATCTTCGCGCACCAACTCCTGCGCCTCGACCCAGAGCCGGTTGCGCGCATCATCGTCCGGTGCCGCGCAGGCGGCCTCGTACACCTGGTCAAAGCGCGGATTGACATAGTTGCAGCGATTGGGCCCCGGCGACACGTTGCGCCCGTAGAAAAGCTGAAGGAAGTTTTCCGCGTCCGGATAGTCCCCCACCCAGCCAATGCGGAACATCTGGCTTTGGCGTCCGGAAACTCGGCGCAGAAACGTGGGCCAGTTGTGATACTGCGCCTTCAGCGATATGCCCACACGCGCGAAAAATGAGACCAGCAGCTCGGTCGATTCCCGCACATCCTGCGAGGTCCGTCCCAAGTCCACGGTCAGCTCCAGCCGTTTGCCGGTCTGCGGGTCCACGCCCTCCGGATAGCCCGCCTCGCGCAGCAACGCCCGGGCGCGATCCAGATCGTACGCATACGGGAACGGCGTCTCCAGACGTCCGTCCGTCCCCGGCGGCACTGGGCCATCGCACACGACAGTGCGGTGGTTAAAAAACCGCACCCAAGCCGCGCTGTCAAACGCGCAGTTGAGCGCCTGGCGCAAGGCGCGGTTGGGCCCCAGCACCGGATCCTCCATGTTGATGCCGATGTAGGCGACCTCCAGCGTGGGCATCGAATAGAGGGTGATGCCGCGCCGCTTCAGCGGTTCGTTCAATCCGCCCGTTCCGTCGATCACCACATCCCAATTGTCGCGAGCGATCTCGCCCAGGAAATCCAACTCGCCTGCCAGGAAGCAGAGCCACTGCGTCGACACATCGTCGATCACCGAATAGACGATGCGGTCAAAGGGGACGTCGCCCGCGCCCGCTGTCAGTGCGGCAGGCCCCTTGCGCCAGCCGCGCCACGACGGATCGCGCACAAACGCCATCCGGTGGTTGCGCCTCCACTCGGCCAACCGATACGGCCCGCTGCCGACCGCATGGCTGCCGAACGCCGCGCCGTACTGTTCGACCGCCTCGCGCGGCACGACCGCCGTGAAACACATCGCGAGGTACCAGGCAAACTGATGCGCCGGCCGCGTCAGCGTGATGCGCACCGTCTGCGCGTCGAGCTCCTCCAATCCGCTCACCGGACGCGCGTAATCCGTGGCCGAGCCGCCCATCGACGCCTCCGCAAACGCCCGCATGCCCCGGATCATGTCGAGCACCAGCCACTCGCCGGGCGATGCCACGCGCCGGTCCCCCAGCCGTTTCAGCGAAAACACCACATCATCCGCAGTGACCGCCCGTCCCCGCGCGCGTCCGTCCGCATCGAGCCCGAAGCAGGCGTCCGACTGAAAACGCGCCTCGGGGTCCAGCCGCACCACGTAGACCAGCCCGTTCGACTGCACCTCCGGCAGCGCCGCGGCCAAACCGGGGATCAACCGATACGGACGCGCGCGGTAGTCGTACTCCAGCAGCGTCTCATACACGAGCTGCGCCGAACGCGCCGCATAGATCGACGCCGCGTCGGCCGGATCCAAGCTTGACACCCGGTCCATGCTTCGGCGGTACACGGCCTCTCCGAACGCCTGGCACGCGCACCATCCCGCAACAAAAATGAGTAAAACAGCTTTCATGCCTGTCACCCCGCGGCAGCGGCCACCGCCGGATGCAGATAGATCGGTAACGGCTCGCGAACGCGGCTTGCCGGCAGCGCCAGCGCCAACCGCCCCACGTCGGCCGCAGCGGGATACACCTTGCGCGCCACCAGCCGCTCCGCCGCGAACGTCGCGCGCAGCAACGGCTCCAGCCGCTCCCAGTCCGCCGACACGATGCGCGTCGCGTCCGGCACCGCGCGGCCG
>JAGOBZ010000152.1 GCA_017999015.1 Kiritimatiellia bacterium | reverse complement strand
CTTGTCGACGATGTAATCCATCTCCATGCGGACCATCTGCACGTAGGTCCAGGCCATCGCCCGGTTGATCGCGGCGACGCGGCTGAGCGTATCCGCCTGGACGATCGCGGCGGAGTAGGCGCCGGCATCGGCGCCGTTCTGCACCTCGACGCGCTGCCGCACGGTTTCGCCGATGGCGTAGACCGCGCACGCCATCATAAACATGGCGAGAAAAACGATCATCGTGACGGCCAGCACCACTCCGCTGTCGTCCCGCCATAACCGCAACGCGGCTCTGTTCGCTGCATGCAGCATGTTGAACACTCTTGCTTACCAGCCGGAGGCCGGCAGCCCCATTTCCGGCAGCACCACATAGGGCCGCGGCAGGACGGCCACCTCCTTGAAGCGCAGGTGTGCCTGACGGATCAGGTCCGCGCTGCCGACATTGCCGGTGTCGTCGGCGCGCTGCTCCAGCCACTCCCTGCCATCCGCCCACGGATTCACCAGCCAGCCGATCATCGGGCCGGCGATCGGAAAGATCAGCGCGAAATCGTGCTCGACCGTGGCTTTGACGTTCCAGCGCCCGACATCCTCGATCCGCACGCGCGTCTTGCGCCGCACGCCGCCCGACCCGGGGATCTCGCCCCAGCCGGGGATCCGCTTGTCGGGCTCGCCGCCGGTCGTCCCCTCCGCGATCCAGGCGCACGCCTGCTCGGCCGCCTGCTGCGCCGCCGCACCGCGTTCGCCGCTGTGGCAAACCAGCGCCGCGCGCGCGGCGCAGAAGGCCGAATAGTGGACCACCTGCTTCGCCATCCAGATGTGGGCGAACTGCATGCACCCCAGCATCAGCGTGAGGATCAGCGGGAAGGCGAGCACAAACTCCAGCATCACCGTCCCGGCCCGGCGGCCCGGCGGCACACGCGCTTTGCGCTCACTGTCGAAATCGGGCTTCATGGTTTCACTTTCCCAGCAATGCCGCGAACAGCCCCACCGCAATCGGCACGCTGAACGGAATGCGCGCCCGCGCGTCGTCTTTGGGCGGCAGCGCGGCAGCGGCGGCCTTGCGGTCAAACCGCCAGTCGAACAGGCAGCGCAGACCGTACGCGAGCCGCGCCCCGTCCAGCGCGCCGACCGCTAGCAGCACGGCGCCGAACACGACCCCCGCCAGCGACGTCGCCCAGAGCAGGTGAAAGACCCTCGCCCAGCCGACGATCGCGCCGGCGGCGAACAGCATCTTCACATCCCCGCCGCCGGCGCCGCGCAGCAGAAACGGCAGCAGCAGAAAAGCGCCGCACACCGCCGCCGCCGCAAAGCCGTCCAGCAGGCAGGGCCATCCGCCGTACCCAAACCGGAACACCAAGGCCGCCGCCGCACCGCCCACCGTCCAAAGGTTGGGCAGGCGCCGCGTGCGGCAGTCTTTCCACGACAAGACCGCGGCCCAGACCGCGACCGTCGCCAGCAACAGATATCGCTCGACAGACACGATCCGTCCGTACCCCGCGTCTTCCAGCCTGCTACTCGTGCATGCTGTCGTGATACTCTTTCGCCTTGTCGGCGTCGGCGTCCTGCGTGCTGCGGGTCTCTTCCAGCGTGCTCTTGGCCTCGCTGTGCCGCGTCGTGGCCCCTTTGCCGGCCACATCGAACATACCGACGATCGTCTTGCCGAACATCGCCACCGCCACCACCACGGCCGCCGCGATCAGCACGGCCAGAATGACGTACTCCATCATCACGCCGCCGGTGCGGTCGCCCATCAGGCGACACAGCATCTTCTTGGTCCGACTCCTGTTCCAGCCTTTCATATGCACTCCTTCGGCGAACCGGTCGCCCTTTGCCTGCCTTGTTGTTTTTCGTTCACCGGCCCTCACGGCAGCGGCAGGCACACGCCGCTCATGACCAGCCGGTAAAGCTGTACAAACGCATTCCCGAACGTGCCGAAATCCTCGCCGCCGAGCGCCCCTTCGACCGAAAAGGTGCGGCCTGACGGGTTGAAGAACCCGGTCGACGCGCCGACCAGCGGCAGAATCACCAGCACGCACAGCACGACATACTCCATCAGCACGTCGCCGCGCTCGCCGTCCCGGCGGCGCTGCGTCAGCGTCGATCCCTCCGCGCTTTCACTGTATGATGGCCGTCTCATCGTCGCATGACCCTCAGTGATGTCGATCACAAACCACGATCATGTCAATAATTTACCCTTTTCTCCCGGCCCGATCAAGCGGTTTCGCTAGCGAGGCTGGCCGCGCCGGCGCGCGACACCTCCAGCCAGCCGGCGTCCGGCGACACGCCGCCCGCGTCCAGCATCGCGCAGCGCAGCGCACGGTCGCACCCCAGCGTCGGCACCAGCGGGAAGGCGTGGCGACGCAGGTCAGGTCCGCCCGTCCGCGCCGGATGGATCAGGCAGCCCACCCGCCCGGCAGCGCGGTCCAGATACCCGGCGAAGCAGCAGTTCCCGTAGCGACGCCGCCACAGCCAAGCGCTCGCGCCGAAGGTCAGCGGCACCAGCAAGACCGCCAGCAGATGATCGCGCCAGCCGCCGCGCGCCAGATGCACGCGCACCAGATCGCGCCACCGCGGCCGGCCCCCGCCCCACGCCGCCTCGGCCGCCCGCGTGTTGGCCGCCAAATAGTTCGCCAGCCGCTCCGGCACCCAGCGCATGTTCACGCAACAGCCGCAGCAGCCCTGCCTGAAACTCTGACACTCCATGCTCGCCTCCGTACGTCCTCACTGGGGGGACAGGCTTCCAGCCTGTCAGCCGGCCTGCTTGTAACCTTGGAAAATGTCAGGCATGCTCGCCCCTCTCTTGGCGGATCGCGCCTGTTTCCGACATTCGGCCACTGGGGGGACAGGCTTCCAGCCTGTCCGGTGCGTGCACAGGCGTCTCCTCACTGGGGGGACAGGCTTCCAGCCTGTCATCCGAATGTACAGGCAGGATGCCTGTACTCCCAGTGTTTTTGGCGGCAGCACATGGCGTTAAGATGCAGGCGAGACGGGGATTGTTATCACGGATGTACGCGACGCAATTACGATAGTGGGATTCGTTGCGGATGAGCCGGTCCCAGCTTTCGTCCTGCCACAGCCTGCCTTGCCGTCCTAGCGCCTTGTTGATGGCTTTGGCGGTATAGCTTTTCCACATGTGCAGGACGCGGTTCTGTGGATAGCCGGGAAGCACCTCAAACAGCACATGCACATGGTTAGGCATGACCACGTAGGCGTGAAGGCGGTATCGGCTGCCATCGAAGAAACGCAGCGCATCTTCTGCGAGCTGTCGGACAGTCCCCTCCTTCATCACGCATGCGCCGTGTCCGGCGTCCAGGAAGGCCTCCTTTTCGCGGGAGACGTTCTTCCGGTAGAGGCGCACCGTCGCCTCGTCCCACGGTTCGGGACACGCGCTCAAGAAGGCCTTCTGTACCTCCTCGATTTCCGCAAGTTTGGCTTGAGGCAGGGAGTCCGCCAGCCGCCACGTGACGAACACGAGCGCGTTTGCCTGGTTCCAGTGAGGCAGTTTCCGCACATGAATGTCAATATCCTCAAAAGGCCGCATAAAATGACAGGTCTCCTCACTGGGGGGATAGGCTTCCAGCCTGTCAGCCGAATATACAGGCAGGATGCCTGTACTCCCAGTGCCTGTACTCCCAGTGCCGGCGTTCTCCGTGCCGCTTTTTTTCATGGCTGATCCTCCAATCGTAGGTCGCGATGGTGGAGACCCCGACCGTGTCATCGATCACGAGGCCGTCCCGGGGGGAACCCCGGCCACGGTTATCATGCCGCCAGTTTAACGGCGTGAACGGGCAACGGCAAGCGTGGACTGGGCCAACACTGGGGGGATAGGCTTCCAGCCTGTCAGCCGAATGTACAGGCAGGATGCCTCTACTCCCAGTGCCTGCGATCGCAGTGTTGGCGTTCGCCCGGTTGACAAACGGGCATCAAAGGGCGATCATGGGAACATGGAAGACGCCAACTCTTACCTCGCGCTGTTTTTCGAGCCGATCCGGCCTTATCTCCAAGACGATGCCGTCTCAGAGATTCTGATCAACGGACCCAACCAGATTTACATCGAGCAGAAAGGCAAGCTGCAGGCGACCGACGCGCGCTTTGTCAGCGAACCGGCCCTGAAAGCCGCAGCCGTCAACGTGGCCAAAAACGTGGGCCGCCTGCTCAACGACGAGAATCCGCGCCTCGACGCGCGCCTGCCGGACGGCTCGCGCGTGCATGCCGTCATCCCGCCGCTCGCGCGCTGCGGCACCGTGGTCGCGATCCGCAAGTTCAAGAAGGAGAAGCTGACCATCGGCCAACTGATCGAGTTCGGCAGCATCACCCAGCCGGGCGCGCAACTGATCGACGCCATCGTCAAGCTCCACAAGAACGTCATCGTCTCGGGCGCCACCTCGTCGGGCAAAACTTCGGTCCTCAACGTGCTGAGCGCTTTCATCCCGGACAGCGAGCGCATCCTGGTCATTGAAGACGCCAGCGAACTGCAGCTCCAGCAGCGCCACACGGTCTGCTTCGAAACGCGCAAGCCGGACAAGAACGGCCAGGGCGAAGTGACGATCCGCGACCTGATCCACTCGTCGCTGCGGCTGCGTCCTGACCGCCTCGTCATCGGCGAAATCCGCGGCGGCGAGGCGCTCGACCTGCTGCAGGCGCTCAACACCGGCCACGCGGGCAGCATGTCCACCATCCACGCCAACAGTCCGCTCGACTGCCTGTCGCGCATCGAGACCTGCGCGCTGCTGAGCGGCATCGACATCCCGCTCTCCGCGCTGCGCGCGCAGGTGGCCTCGGCCATCGACGTGGTGGTGCACACGGCGCGCCTCTCCGACGGCTCGCGCAAGGTCACGGCCGTCTCGGAAGTGCTGGGCCTCGAGAACGGCGAGTACCGTACGCGCGACCTCTACGTCTACACGATCCGCGGGATCGCGCCGGACGGCTCGCTAGACGGCGGCTTCGCCGGAACCGGTGCCATCCCGACCTTCTTGCACGACGCGCGTCTGCGCGGCCTGCCGCTCGATGAGACTACCTTTGCGGCCGCGCCCGACGCCTGAACGGTCAGAAGCCGAAGAAGGAACGCTTCTCCTCTTTTTCCAGCAGAATGTCGATGCGGCGCGTCTCGTCCGGCTTGACCTTGTAATACTGCTGGACGGTCTTGTAGCCTTTGCTCTCGACTGCGATCTGATGATTCTCGTTCGCCGAGACCTCGTGACGCCCGGCAGGCACCGGCAAGCCGTCCAGCAGCACCTGCGCGGTCTTGGGCGAAACCGTGATTTCAAAGGCTCCCTTAGCCGTAACCGTCGCAGGCGCCGGCGCGGCGGCAACGGGCGCAGGCGTTGCGACGGCGGCCGGCACCTCCTGAGCAGGTGCAGGTGCGGGTGCGGGGGCAACAGGTGCCGGCGCGACAGGCGCGGGCGCGACCTCTGCCGCGACGGGCGTTTCCTCTGCTTTGGGTGTGAGCAGGCCGGCATCGCCCTCGCCGAAGGCGCGTTCGATCCCGCTGCCGGGAGTCAGTTTGACCGTCTCGATGCGCGAGCGGAAACGGTCGTCGCCGCGCACCGCGACCGAGACCGTCAACGTTTCGCCCTTCACCGGCAGCAGCCACTCTTTAGCCTCGCCGCCGGCCAGCGCGCCGCCCGACAAGCCCAGTTCGCGGCTGGTGAGCAGCAACGGGCTCTTGGAGCGGTTGACCAAGCGCAGCAGCCCCAAGCTCTTCTGCTGCTCCAGCGCGCGGCGCAGTTCAGCAGCCTCGGCACCGAACACCGCCTCGGCGGCAGCGTGTCCCAGCACCTCGCCCATCGCTTCGAGACGTCGCGCGCGCTCCTCCAGCGGCTCCTTCTGCGCGAGCGTCTGGGCCACGCGTTTTGCGCAGGCCGCGCGAGACGCTTCCCAGCGGGCCTTGAACGGCGCATCGGCCAACAGCTCCGGCGTCGCTCCGCCCAGCACCGCGACACCGTCCCGGCACGCCTCCAGTCCGCCGTCGCGAAGCTGCGCGTCGAGCGTGTCCAGCAGACCGGCCGCACGGGCAAGCCGCGCGGCCTGCGCCTCCGCCTTCTGCCGTTCGGCTTTCTGCCGCTCCGCCTGCTCTTCGGCCGCCTTGCGACGCTGTTCCTGCTCGCGCTTAACCCCCTCGGCATACGCGGCGTAGGCGCGGTCGACCTGCGCGGCTGCATCCTCCAGTGCCGGCGCGAGCAACGCTTTCAGCCGCGGCGATTGCGCAGCCAGCCGCGACAGCCGCTCGCGGTCCGCCTTGCCGTCCCGGCCCGCAGCCAACTCCGCCAGCGCCGCATCGCGCAGGCGCTTCACGCCCTCGGCGGCAAGCGACGTGAGACGCTCTTGCAACGCGGCGAGGCGGCGCGTCCGCTCGGCTTCGTCCAGCCCGGGCCATGTCTCGTTCGCCTGCGCCGCCAAACGGCCGGCGGCCGCCTCGGCGGCCAACCAGGCGGCGTCGTCATCGAGCGCGCCGGGTATGGCCTTGAGCAAATTCTGATAAACCGGATCGCGTTCCGGCGGCAACGCCGTGGCAGCCTGCTGTGGCTTGGGCTGTGCGCCAGCCGGCGCACCATCAGCGGCTTTCGGCTCCGGCACCGGCTGTGACGGCGCATGGATGGACGCGTGGGGCTGGGGCACGCGGTCCGGCTGCGCCGGCGTCCCGCCGCCGCGACGCCCCGCGACTCGGATGCCCAGCAGCACACCGCCGACCCCCACCGCAGCCACGCCGGCGGCCACGCCGGCCAGCAGCAGCCGTTTGCGCGTCCTGCGCCGCTCCGCCTCGCGCCGTCCCGCCTCGACCAAGCCGCCGCCCGGCGCGGCCAACGTGGCATCCGCCAGTTCGAGCGGCCGTGTGCCCAGCGTCATGCCGGGCTCGGCCGGCGGCTGGCCGCCCGCCAGCGTAGCCATGGTCATCTCGCCGGCGTCGAACAGGTCGTCGTCGCGCTCCGGCGACATGGTCTCCGGCTTCAGCGCGTCCTCCAACGCCGCGCGCATCTCGGCCGCACCCGCGTAACGCTGCGCGGGTTTCTCGCAGAGCGTCCGGCTGACGACCTGCTTGAGGCGCGGGTAGCGCGCAAACACCTCGTCATCGAACGCGATCTGCGGCGGCTTGCGGATACGGTCCTGAAAGGCGACCCACGCCGAGTTCATGTCCGTCGGCAACCGTTCAAAGACCGGCTTGCCGGTGAGCGCCTCATAGAGGCAGAGCCCGAGGGCGTAAAGGTCCGACTGCGGCGAACCGCGGTCGCCGCCGGCCTCGGCGAACTCCGGCGCCATGTAGTCCAGCGTTCCCGGCACGCCGCCGACGGTCACGGTGCCGGACACGTCGCGCGCCACGCCGAGGTCGAAAATCTTGGCTTTGTCGGGCTGGCCCATCGGCGCATAGAGGTTGCCGGGCTTGATATCGCGATGGATGATCGGCCGCGCGCTGTGATGCAGAAAATGCAGCGCGCCGAGGTAGTTGCCAAAGAGCGGCACGGCCTCGGCCACATCCAGTCCGCCTTCGTTCTTGATGCGGTGGCGCAACGTCCAGCCGGGCATGCCTTCGAGAAATTCCATGACGAGAAAAT
>JAGOBZ010000151.1 GCA_017999015.1 Kiritimatiellia bacterium | reverse complement strand
TCCATACCTTCCCCTTTCCCATGGATTTTATCGCCTGTTAACCTCCGAGAGGAAGCACAAAACGATTGGACAATCATCGGCGGGTACGATTCAGTCTCAACTCAACTGAATAGCACCCGCTGGGCCAGGGCTGCCAAAACGGCATTGCCTGGCCCGTGCCGGACAGCCTATAATGCGCTATGAAAAAGATTCCGCCGACACTCTTTTTTTTAATCGCTGTCTCAATGGCCATGGCTGATCCACTAAGCCTTTTCAATGGACGTGATCTCGAAGGTTGGAAAATCGCTGATCTGTTTGAAGGCGGCAAGGTTGAGGCGCTGCCCGACGGCAGTGTTGAGTGTGGCTTCGGCAACCCCATGACCGGCATCGCGTACACCAACACGCCGCCGCGAATGAATTATGAACTCTCGCTGCAGGCCGTGCGCGTTCAGGGCTCCGATTTCTTCGTGGCGCTCACCCTGCCGATCGAAACCAATTACTGCACCATCATCATCGGCGGCTGGGGCGGAGGCCTGTGCGGCATCTCATCCGTCGATTATCTGGACGCCTCGGAAAATCAATGGAGCGAAAACATCACCCTCGAGAATGAGCGCTGGTACACCCTGCGCGTGCGCGTCACTCCCGGCGTCCTGCAGGTCTTTCTCGACGAGACGCTCTACACCGCACGCGTGGAAGGTCCGCCTTCACGCTTCAGCCTGCGCTCCGGCAGCGACATCGACAAAACGGGACCGCTGGGCCTCGCCACGTACCGCACCAAAGCCCGCTGGCGTCATTTCACTCTCACGCCGATCACTGAATTGGGGCCCAAGGACAAACCGATGCTGGAGGAGTGAGCCGTCCGCTCAGTACGTGACCCAGCGCACGCTGTCCACCACCAGCCGCACCCGGCTGTTGCGCTCAGCGTTGATCCCGATCATGACGGCCATGATCTCGTTTGGCGTCAGTTTTCCATCAACATCAGGACGCGAATGCGGGCCCCAAGACGCCTTTTCAAAGAAGGCCGTGAGCGTCTGCCTGCCCCGCCGAGAAAAGCCATACGGCAACTCGCACAGATAGCAGGCGCCCCCCGCCTCCACAAACTGCACGCGCAGCGTGCCCATGCCTTCCGGAACCTCGATCTCGGCTTGTATGCCGTCAGTCCCGGCCGGCGGACGCTCGGTCGCGGCAAGTGTAAGCCGCGGATAGCCCCACGGAT
Source organism: Kiritimatiellia bacterium (assembly GCA_017999015.1). Taxonomy (GTDB): domain Bacteria; phylum Verrucomicrobiota; class Kiritimatiellia; order RFP12; family UBA1067; genus DUPH01. The sequence goes on along the minus strand of JAGOBZ010000151.1, from coordinate 6,340 downwards.
CTTGGTCGCCGAACCGCATGTCAAAAGCCATGCCGCCCTTTTGCGGCACATGTGTCATCGTCGCGCCGCGCACAATGTTGTCGGTCCAGGCCGCGGGATCGGACACCGACGCGATCATGCTCACACGCGACGGCGTCACCGCGACCGCCGGGCAGGCCAACCGGAACGCGAGCCGGGCGTGCCCGGTCGCGCCGAAATCGCCGAGCAGACTTATCGGCGCACCGAAGATCGCCTGGCGGCCGGTGCGCTCTGGAATCATGACCTTGAGCGCGATGACCTGCCGCTCCATCGGACGCAGTTCGATCGTCTCGATCGGCACCGTCACACACCATCCTTCCGGCACGACATCAGTCTTCAGTTTGCCACGCACAGTCTTTCCGCTGAAATTATAGAGCGCGACCGGCACTGACTGTGACGTGCCGAGGCCCACCTCGTACGCCTGAATGTCGAGTCGTGATTGCGCTTGTGGCACCATCGCCTGCATCACGACCGGTGAAGGCGCAAGCGCGGCCGGCGCCGGCGCCACGCGCAACGGCTTTTCGACGGCGAACCGTTCCCCCGCCCCCTGCGGCAACACCGCAAAGAACGGAGCCTCGGTCAATTCGCTCGGCAGACCGTCACGCAGCGACCGCCCGTATCCATCGTAAACCGCCTCAACCGCCGTGCCACGCAGCATGTCGGCCGCCGTGCTCCCCTTGTTGGCCCACGCGACCACGACATCACGCGCCGCACCATCTGGCCGCGCACGGAAAGCGTAGACGCGCGCCACACTGTTGGTCATGCGCCCCAGCGGTTGCGCACCGGCCATCAGCCGTCCAACGGCGGCCAGAGCAAGGTAACCGCGGCGCGGTGTCAGATCGTGACGCAACAACCCGAACTGAATCTGTCCTTCGCAGTAGTTGCCGAGGATGAAGAAATAGTGTTTCGACACGCCCGCGAAAAGGCTGGTCGCATAAGACTTGGGCACGAAACGCGCCTGACGCACCTCTTCGGCCTCCGGCAGCTCGCCACGCTCACCATCCCAACGCACATGAATCCCACACTCGCTCAGCCAAATCGGACGTCCGCACGCACCCTGACGGGCCGTTGCGAATTCGTTCACATACTTCTCGACGTCGCTGTAGGTGTGATTATTGTAGGTGTCATAGTATGGCCAACCGCCGCCATCGATCACACCCTGCGCATGCAGCGCCGAACCCGACCCGGCATAGACATTCCAGCACACGGTCAACGACGGGTCGCCCGCCTTGAAGCCGAGATACGAGGCTTTCTGCAACGCGACCATCTCATCGATGAGATGCCCGCCAAAGCCGGGGATGTTGGCCTCGTTCCAAGGTTCCCAGGCATGAATCGTGCCTTTGAAACGTCCGGCCATCGCGCGGCAGAACCGAAACGGATCACGCAGGTCACGCGGGAAGCGTTTACCGGCTTTGTCAGCATCTAATTGCAGGGACAGCGCCCACCCTGGCGTGCCGTGGTAGACCTGCAGCACCTCCAGCCCCGCGCCGCGGAGAATGCGCGCCGAATCGTCATAACGCGTCGCCGCGCGGAACTCGCCGGGCACGGGCTCAACCTCACCCCATGTCAACCGGTCGCGCACGCCGCTCACGCCCGCCAGCGCCGCAAGACTGGCGAAAGCCGCCATTTTGCGGCGGTCACGCTCAGGATCGCCCGTGCGCGTGAACCAGGCGTTCGCGGTATCGATCCGAATCGGCGACTCTGCCGGAACGGGCGCTGCCAGCCGTTTCACCACCGCTGCAGTTGTCCAAGCGACTGGTTTAGCGGCGCCGTCGACCCCCTCGATTCGGTACCAACCCACCGGCTGCCGTCCCAGATCAATCCGCGTCGCACCTGCTTGAAAAGCGCCCTTCGCAACTTGGCGGCCGTCGAGATCATGCGCTACCCATCTCGCCGCTTTGTCGAAACCGGCCGGTAACACGACCCACGCCTCATCGGCTTCAATGCAGACATTGCCCGGCCTTTCCGGCAGAGGCAACGGCACCGCCATCGCCATCCACGCACCACCGCAAACACACGACAAAACCTGTACAAAAGTCTTCATCAACGCGAACCTCCCGTTATCCTCATTTTAGCACGTTTAATAGTCCGAACTCCACCGGCATCGAAAAAACGCGGCGCTTCCCTTTCGCCGCAGTCTTTGGTATTTTGTTTGGCCTTTTTCATGTGGAACCGAGAGGATTGATGAATGGAAGACTCCGTGACGAACACCGTAACCGAGAGTGATTTTCTCGCCCTGTTGGAGCAACGTCCCCTGCCTGTGGCCGATCTCCTGGCGCAGATCCACGCCTGTGAAACCGCCAACAGAGCCAAGGCGGCGGAGTGGACGCTGGTGCTGGTCGAGGAACTCACCGACCGGGCGGAGTTCCCCGGCCTCTTTCTGGCGATCAAAGACCGCGCCGAGCAGCTCGCGGCCGCGCTCTCTCCCGCCGACCTGCGCGACCTGCTCAAAAAGGCCAACAAAGACCGCCTCGTGGCGGCCCTGATCGAAAACGCGGGCTTCGGCGAGGTCTCGCTTGCGGAGTCTTTCCGCCGCTTGGACCGCCTGCTGGCGCTCAAGCCCGGCACACTGGTTCTCGACCCCGCCTGGGGCATTGGCGCCGTCAAGCGCCTCGACGACTTCTATCAGCGCGTCACCGTCGACTTTGCCGGCAAACCCAACCATGCGATGACCTTCGCCGCCGCGAGCGAAACACTCGACCGTGCCCCGCACAACCATCTGCTGACACAGCGGCACAATGACCCCCAAGCCATCTCGCGTATGGCAGCCGAACAGCCCGGAGAGCTCGTCAAGTGCGCGCTGCGCAGCTTCGGCGACATGCCTGTCGCACGGCTCGAAGAGACGCTCACGCGGCAAGGCTTCGTCACTGCCGCAGGCTGGAAAAGCTTTTGGGACTCGGCGCGCAAGGCCTTCAAGAACGACCCGCTGGTCGTGGTCCCGTCCAAGCGCTCTGACCCCTTGAGCCTGCTTGCCGAGCCGGAGTCTTACGGCGACGCCTGGCTCACGCGCTTCGCCGCACTGACCGATCCGACCCGGATCCTGAACGAGGTCAACGAACTGGACGCGGCCAATCAGTTCGCCGGCTTGGAAGAGACGCGGCGCGGCGTGCTGGAGGAGCGGCTTGCCTTTGCCGTGAAGGGTGCGCACAACACCGACGCCGCGCTCTACGCGCGGCTGGCCGCCGCAGTCAGCCGACTCGGATTTCTCACCCCGTCGGCAGAACAAATGCGCGCCCACCTGTGGGAGAACGACCGCTACATCGAGGCCGCCGAACATCTCGGCGTGCGCGATGTTTCGGCGTTGGTCACCTTCCTGCTTGCCGAGGGTGGCCATGCCGCGGAGCGCCTGCTCGGCAGCCTCGACCGCATGCCGTTCAGCCTGCTCAGCGATGTGCTGGCATCCCTCAAGGAAACCACTGAAGCCGCCGCGGCCTGCCGCAATCTGCTGAGCCAGCCCAAAGCCCCGCCCACGCTGATCAACTGGGTTTTCCGCTTCCGCGCCGAGACCGCCGCCTGGCGCCTGCCGCCGCTGAGCGAACTGCTGAACCACGCGATCGTTCTGGTTGAGGGCCGTCTCTCCGGCGAAGCCCTGCGCATGCAGAACAGCCTTAAGGCACTTTTCGAGCAAAGTAAATGGCTGGAGGCGGTCTTTGCCGAGTTGGACACACCGCAGCGGCAGCTCTTCTTCGAACGCATACAGGCCTCGCCGGCTTGGGATCCCGCCACCCATCGTTCGCTGCTCGGACGCATGCTGAAGCTCGACCCCTCGCTGGCCGACCGCAAACGCGCCGCGTCACCACAATCCCAAGTCGTTGTGCGCTGGACCTCGTGGCGCTCCCTCAAAGAGCGACAGCTCCTCCACAAGCGCCTGGTCGAAGTGGAGCTGCCTAAAAACAGCCATGACATCGCGACGGCCCGCAGTTACGGCGATCTGCGCGAAAACTTCGAGTACCAGGCGGCCAAAGATTTCCAACGCCAGCTCCTGCAGCGTCAGGACGAGATGCAGCAGGAACTCAAGCAAGTGAAGGGCACTGATTTCGCCAGCGTCCCGTGTGATAAGGCCGGCCCCGGCACCACCGTCGTGCTGCGCATGGCAGACGGTTCGCAGCGGACTTACACCGTCTTGGGCGAATGGGATCGTGACGAACGTCTGAACATTATCTCCAACAAGACGCGTCTGGCCCAGAACCTCGAGGGCAGGACAATCGGCGACACCGTCGCCGTGCCCAATCCCGCAGGCGACGAAACCGCCTGCATCGAGGCCATCCTGCCCCTCGACGAGACGCTCCGCGCATGGATCAACAGTACGCCCGAGGCCCCCGCCTGATTCCGTTTTTCATCCCGTTTTTGCATCTTGCTATCTTTTACGATTCCCGTATACTACGTCATCACTCGCGGAGACCGCGGCGATCTTTGTATGCCAAAGTTTTTCAGGAAGAGGAAAAAAGAGGTGAAACATGACGGTAGCCAAAAAGAGCAGGCCTAAAGCCACCCCGATCCGGAAACCGGTTGTCAAAAAACAAACGGCGTCAAAAGCGTCCGGGGCGCGGGCACAGAAACCGTTGGCGGTTAAGAAGTCCGCCCCGGCGAAGGTCAAGGCTAAGGTCAAGACTACTCCGACCTCAACAGCAAAACCTGCCGTCAAACCGCAGGCTAAAGACCGTGTGAACAAAGCCAAGACAGCCGCGAAGCCTGTGCTGAAAGCGGCTCTCCCTACCAAGAAACCTGTTAATAAAATCGTGACACCCTCTCCCGCAACACCCCCTTCAACCGTTGCCTACAAGGCACCGACTCGTTCCGCGCCTGCCGGCGCGTCCAAGAAACCGCACTTTAACAAGGGTGACCTCGCGCAGTTCAAAGCCGAGTTACTGGCGATGCGCGAACGCATCACCGGTCAGTCCGGCGCCATGCGCCACGCCGCCCTGCAGCGCAATGACGAGATCAACCCCGAAGAGGACGGCACCGACGCCTTCATGCGCCTTCAGACGTTGGAACAGGTCGGCAGCCAACACCGCGACATCGCTAACATCGACGACGCCCTTCGCTCGATCGAGAAGGGCAACTACGGCATCTGTGAAATGTGCGGCGAGTTGATCAGCAAGCCGCGCCTTGCCGTGCTGCCCTTCGCCACCAACTGCATCAAATGCCAGTCCGAGATGGAACGCACGTCCCGTCGCGGCGGCCGCAGGTAAGCGGTCATGCGTGTGCCATTCTTCGTGGCCCTGCTGACAGCGGCCGATCAACTGACCAAGTACTGGGCCGTCACCCGCCTCAAGCCGGTCGGCTCCGTGGCCGTCGTACCCGGCTTCTTCAGCCTCACCTACGTCGAGAACCAGGGCGCCGCCTGGGGCATGCTCGCCGGGCGGCACCTCTTCCTCATCGGTTTTTCGCTGCTCACGCTCGCCTTCCTCTTCTGGCGCCGCCGCCAGCTCTTCGATCCGCTGTGGGGCGGCCGCCTCACCCTCACCCTGCTCATGGGCGGCATCCTCGGCAACCTGATCGACCGTATCCGGCTCAACTACGTGGTCGACTTCCTCGACTTCTTCTGGGGCCGCCACCATTTCCCGGCGTTCAATGTCGCCGACTCCGCGATCTGCTGCGGCGTCTTTCTCTTCATCCTCACCCAGTGGATCCACGACAGAAGGCATGGTCACCCCTGTTAACGCTCCCCCCGCCGCCTGGTTCATCGCAGGCGCGACCGCGACCGGGAAAAGCGCCGTTGCCCAGCAACTCGCCGAGCAGAACGGACGCGCCATCCTGTCGGCCGACGCCATGCTCGTTTACCGCGGCATGGATATCGGGACGGCGAAGCCCCCGCCCGCCGAACGCGGCGGCGTCCCCTATTTCGGCATCGACCTGGTCTCGCCCGCCGAGCCCTTCAGCACCGGACTCTGGCTCGCCGACGCGCGCCGCGCCCTGCTGTCGGCAGCCCCCGACCTCATCGTCGCCGGCGGCACCGGCCTCTACCTCAAAGCGCTGACCGACGGCCTCGACGGCTCCGCCTGCGATCCGGACGCCCGCGCGCGCTGGCAGGCGCTCTATGCCGCGGAAGGCCTCGACGCACTGCGCCGCGCCCTCGACGCCCGTGCCCCCGGCGCGCTCGACGCCCTCGCCGATCCCGCCAACCCGCGCCGCCTGATCCGCGCCCTCGAACACCTCGACGCGCACGGCACCCTGCCCGTCCGCCGGCGGCACTCGGACGGCGACACCCCGCCCATCCCCGCCCTGCGCCTGCCGCGCGAACAGCTCCACGCCCGCATCGCGCGCCGTGTCGACGCCATGTTCGCAGCCGGCCTCATCGACGAAGTGCGCGCCCTGCAAG
>JAGOBZ010000150.1 GCA_017999015.1 Kiritimatiellia bacterium | reverse complement strand
GCAGCTTGCCCGCAGCGGATGGCTGATCAATCCGGCGCATGCACGCCGGGCCGAACGCATCAAGCCGTTAGCCATCTCGCTGGCCTGCCTGGTGATCACGGTCGCACTGCTGCAAGTCTTCGAGGCTCCGCCCTTGCTGCGACGTCTGGCCCTGATTCAGTTGGCGCAGGCGGCCCTGATGACGGCGATCACGCCGGCCTGGCAGATCAGCTTTCACGGCGCCACCAGCGGCGCTCTGGCAACCACGGCTCTGCTGTTCTACGGTGCAGGCGCCTGGCCCTTGGCGGGCCTCCTGCCGCTGGTCGGCTGGGCACAGGTCGTCCGCGGCCGGCACACCGCGGAGCAGGTCGCGGCAGGCATCTGTCTCGGAGTTGTGCTCTACACTGTGGGGTTGACCCTTTGAGCGAGGAGGCGGATTGGAAAGATTACCTGAACACGGGTCGTGCTTTGTGTGCGGGACAGAGAATCCCCACAGCATGGGCATCCGTTGGTCGGCCGACGGAGGTGACAGGGTAGTAGCGGAAGTCATCCTCACGGTGGCTCAGCAGGGTCCGCCTGGGTATGCCCACGGCGGGGCGTCGGCAGCGCTTCTCGACGAGGCCATGGGCATGGCCGTGTGGCTGGCCGGTCATCGCGTCGTGTCAGTCCATTTGGAAGCTGACTACCGGAAGCCTGTCCCGCTGGGCCAGCCGGTTCGGGTAGTCGGCCGGATGGTCGGCAAGTCCGGCCGACGCGTGCGGGCAGAGGGGCAGATCCTCCTTCCGGGTGGGGCCGTGGCCGTCGCCGGCCTGGGCGTCTATGTCGAGGCGCCGCTGTTGCTGGACCCCATTCTCCGCCATCCGTAAGGCGACCATCCGGCAGCGTTGGCGAGCTCTGCGGCCGGCAGAGGCCAACGCTAGAACGGCGTCTCGAAGGATCTATGAGGCTGAGTGAACCATGAAAGTACGCTTTCTCGGCCATTCCTGCGTCGAGATCGTCGGGCGCACCCACGTCCTGATCGATCCGGATTTTGTCCGCGAGCCTGAGCCCGGGGTGGAGTTCATTTGCATCACCCACGCCCACCGCGACCACATCGCGCGCGTGGCGGAGGTCCCGACCGGCCTGGTTGTGGCTTCCCCAGATGTGTGCGCCATCGCGACGCAACTGGGGGTGGCTGCCGAGCGCCTCCTGCCGGTGACGCCTGGCTTCAAGGCGGCGAACATCGAAGTTCTGCCCGGTTTCAGCGCGGTCGGAGGCTTCCTGTACACGTTTTTCTCGCTCCTTTTTCGGCGCCGCCGGCCCGACCCGGGCGGGACGCCGCTTTCCTTTCTGGTGCATGATGACCTGAGTCTGCTGCACATCGGCGATGCACACGATGTGCGCCTGCCGGTGCACCCGGATATTCTCTGTCTGCCCTGGCGGCGGGCGCCGTACCAGCCGGAGAAGTACAAGGCCCGGCTAATCCAGTTGGCCCGGCGCATTGCCGCGCCCTACGTGTTGCCGGTTCACTACGACCTGCCGACGACGGCCGCCGATCCGGGCGAGCTGCGGCAGCGCCTGGCGGCCACCCTTCTCGACGGAGAGGGCTGGCACGACTTCTAACAGGAGGTTAGCGATGTCTCAGGAAAAACGGAAGGTTGCCGTCGTGACCGACGGCGCGTGTTCTCTCACCCCGGCCTTGGGGCGGGAGTACGGGGTCCACGTAGCGCCTGTCTACGTCACCTTCGGCGATAGGACCTGGCAAGCCGGCGTGAATCTGGACGCAGACGAGTTCTACCGCCTGCTCCGCTCAAGCGGGCGTTTACCCATGACCGCCCAACCCACCGCACAAGACTTCGAGCGCTTGTTCAAGGCGCTCGCCCAGCAGGCCGAGGCGATTGTGGCTGTCGTCATCTCGCCGCACATGAGCGCGACGCTCGATTCAGCCCTGGCGGCAAAGGCACAACTGCCCGACATCCCCATTCATGTTATAAATTCCGAGTCCGTCTCCCTGGGTCTGGGCATGATGGCCATCGCGGCGGCGCGCGCCGCCGCCGCAGGACAGGATGCCGGCCAGGTTGTCCGGCTGGTCGAGGAATTGACCGCGAAGATGAACATCATCTTCACGGTCGAGACGCTGGAGTACCTCCACAAAGGCGGCCGCATCGGCGGGGCGACAGCCTTCCTGGGTACAACGCTGAGTATCAAGCCGATCCTGCACGTCGAGAACGGGCGCATCGAGCCGTTGGAACGCCAGCGCACTCGCAAACGCTCCGTCGCACGGCTGCTGGAGTTGATGGAACAACGCGTGGGAACCTCGGAAGTGCATGCCGCCATCCTGCACTGCGACGCTCTCGCCGATGCGCAGGACCTGTGCGGACAAGTCGCAGCACGCTTTCACTGTGCTGAATTGCTGACGGTCGAGGCCGGCCCGGTGATCGGCACTCATGCCGGCCCGGGGACGCTGGGAATTGTGTTCTACCGTGCTTGACACACCGTCGCACGCCGCATTTAATGACGCAGTGCGCGGGATAAACTGGCTTCTCGCGCATATCAGCACGTCATAACCAACCACCGTTTGAAGGGACTCGATGTGTAGACGAACGAAAAGTAGTCGGCGAGCCGGCCAGCCGGCCCCAGGCGATCGTGGACTGGGCCGTTCGGCTTGGATTCGCCCGTTGAAGGCGTTTCACACGGAGATGTGGGTCCACTATGGAGCCGCTTTGCTGGTGCTGGGCATCTATCTGGCAGGCTGGGTATCCGATACCCATATCGGTACCCTACAAGGCGTGAGCTTAGGAGCCGCGGCGGGTTGTTTGGTAGCATTGGTCTTAATGTTGGGCTATCGCGTCGATGATGATCCCAAGAGCGGAAAACTGGCCGTCATCGAGCGATGGAGCGTGACCCTGCGCGGTATTTATCTTTTTTCCCGCGCGCTCGCTATTGGCCTTTATCGCTCACCTTGGCCCGGAGTGGCCGGTTTGGGGGGCAGTGTTGTGGCGACAATCGTCGCATTTCAGGTGGTGCAAGGAATCTATCTGCAAGCCCGACTCCTGCACGCCTGATATGGGACCCGCATCGGCAAGGCAGCGTCGCGCGTCGCCTGAACGGCCGAGCAACCATCGCGACACGGGGCTTCATCTCCGGTCTGGGTGGGGAGGCTCGGCAGCTGTTCAGTGCGGCGCGCGGCCACGGTAGTCCGCTAGAGTCACATCACCGCCACTGTTCGACGGCAGCCTGGAATTCGGCGCCGTCGAGCAGTGGCGGTTCATCAGTCATCGTCTGTCTTCGCGACTGCCCGCCCTACCAGGCCGTCAGACCGCCGTCAATGACGAAGTTCGCGCCGGTCACCCAGGAGGCTTCGTCGGAAGCCAGGTAAAGCGCGCAGTAAGCGATATCCTCCGGCCGGCCCGGGCGCTTGACCATGTGCTGCGCGACAAACGCGTCGCGGAATTGCGGGTCCTGCATCATCGCCGCGGTCGCCGGGGTTTCTACCAGGCCGGGCGAGATGCTGTTGGCCCGTATGCTGTACGGAGACCCTTCGGCGGCCAACTGCCGGGTGAGGGCGATGACGCCGCCCTTGGTCGCCGCGTGGGCAAAATCCCCCAGGTTGGCGAAACCGATGACGCCCGCGGTGGAGGCTGTGTTAATGATCACACCTCCGCGCTCTTTCATCATCGGAAAGGCATGATGGCATGCCCAGTAAATCAGATCAAGTTCGTTACGCACCGTAAAGCGCCATTCGTCCCAGGTCATCCGCTCGATGGGAGCAAACTTGGGCGCCGAGGCATTGTTATAAAGAATGTCGATCTGGCCATAGTGCGCGACACCCCACTCCAGCCACGCCTTGACCTGCTCACCATCCCCCAGGTCCACCGCCCGGAAAGCACTGTCTCCCCCGGCAGCCTCAATCATGGCGACAGTTTCCTCACCGCCCTCCTTCTTCAGATCGCAACCCACCACCTTCGCCCCTTCTCGAGCGAAAATCTGTGCAGCCGCCCGTCCCTGTCCACCGCCGGTTCCGGTATTGAACGCCACCTTGTTTTCAAGTCGCCCAGTCATCACGAACACCCCTTTCCAGCCCGTCTGCGCCTGCTCAATCCATACCCAGTCGCGCCAGCGCGCGCTCAAACGCGGCATACGGCTGCGCGCCGACGATTGCATATTTACCGTCGAGGATGTACGTCGGCACCCCGTCGATTCCCAACGTGCGCGCCTCCGCCATCAGCTCCTCGACGAGCGCCGTATACGCGCCGCTTTCGACCTCGCGCTGCATCGCGTCGGGGTCCAGCCCGACTTCCCGCGCCGCGGCTCGCAGTATCTCCCACCGGCTGATATCGCGGCCCTCGCCGTAAAACTGGCGAAAGACGACGCGGTGGAACTCCTCGTGCCTGCCGTGCGCGCGGGCGTGCTCGGTGGCTTCGTGCGCCCGCCGCGTGTTCGGCAGGCGTGTCGGAAAGACCATCGGCAGCCCTGCGGCCTGCGCCATCTGCTTCAAGCGCTCCTGCGCGGCCCCCATCCCGCCGCGCGCCGCCGCCGGCAGCTCCATCCCCTCTTCCGGCGTGTCAGGACGCAGATAGAAGGGACGCCATTCGACCTCCGCCGCGCGCTCATTTTTCAATCTCTCGACCACGCCCTGGCCGACGTAACACCAGGGTCAGACGTAGTCGGAATAGATAATCAGCTTGAGAGTCATCCCTTACCCCCTTCCGCGTACACCGGTTGCAGCGCCGCGTCGCCGCCGGCCGCTCTGTTGGCGTCGCGCAGCGGACCGGGACCGGTAAGTGCGCCTGCGGGTTGAGACACAGTCGCCAGCAGGACGGCATTCCCGGATGGATCGTGCACCAGGAATCCACCCCCCGTTTCGTCAACCGGCACGCCGGCCGCGTCGACCTGCTCGACCACGGCCTGCAACGCTGCGGCATCGGGCAGGTGAACGGCGAACCAGCGCAGACCGACCGCGCCCGCGGGCGCCGGGGGAGCCCCGACGCCCGCCCACGTATTGACGCCGACGTGGTGATGGTACCCGCCCGCGGAGAAGAAAGACGCCGTCGGCCCGTAGCGCAAGACCAGGTCGAAGCCCAGGATATCGTGGTAGAACGCCTCGGCCTCAGCGATGCTCGCCACGTGCAGGTGCATATGCCCCAGTCGCGTTTGGGAATGCAGGCCGGGCCAGCCATCCGGCTGGCCGTCCAGTTCCGCCCACAGGCCCTCCATATCTAACGGATCGGTCGCCATGCGCAGACTGCCGTCCGGCGCATACTGCCACTCCTGCCGCGGCCGGTCGCGGTAAACCTCGATGCCGTTGCCATCCGGGTCCGCCAGGTAGATTGCTTCGCTCCCGAGGTGGTCCGCGAAACCCTGCAGGGGTGTGCGGGTCTCGACGAGGCGCTGCAGCACGCGGGCCAGTTCCAGCCGCGACGGCACCACGACGGCGAAGTGGTACAGGCCGCTTGTGCCCGGCGCCTTGCGCGCGCCCCGCCGCTCGGTCAGCACCAGGATGTCGCGGCCGGGCTGGTTCGTGCTCTCACCGCCCAGGTAAGCCGTGCCGTCCGCCTGCGCGTGCACGTGAAACCCCAAAGAACGCTGGTAGAACGCCAGCGCACGCGGCAGGTCGGACACGGTGAGTGCGACCGGGCCGACCCCCGCTTCAGGATGAATGGTCCGCTGCATGTGTTTGCTCCACGCTCCAGGCGACCGCGCGGCCGGTGACAAAGCTGTAAGAATCGTAGACCAGTTGCGACACGACATCCAGTTCCGCCGTGGTCAGGGGCGTGTACAGCATCACCATGCCGTCGTTGCCCAGGTAGGCGGCCAGTGGATGCGGTTCCGCCCAGCCGGCCGCCACAGCGTCACGGGCGCGATCGACCGGCAGAACGACGTGCAGGCTGCCATCCGGGTGAATGTGGGCGAACTCCCGGCCGGCAGCGATGGCTTCCGGATGTGCAAGGGGTGCGCCTTCTCGCAGCCACAGGGCGCGTGCCCCGGGCACCGAGATTACGGTAGGCCGGTTTTCGACGTCTGGCAGCGCGTACGCTCGCCGGAACAACTCGGTGTTGATCTCTGGCACGGGCCGCACACCAACCTGGGCGTGCGGCATGCCCTGTCGAGTGATGGGCCTCGGCCGCGCACGGATCGGCAGCGGCATTGCGTCCGTCATTTCACCCTCCCAGGCTGAGCGGCCAGGGCTGCGGGATGGCCAGGAACATCAGCGCCGACGCTGCCAGCGCGATGTTCTTCAAGAAATTCGGCATCTGCATCATCATCGTTTGCTGATCCACCCCCCAGAATCGGTGCATCATGAAGGCGACCGGGACGAGAAACACGACGACTGCGATGACGCCGATCGTCGGGAACAGGCCGGTCAACAGGCTGATGCCGCCCGCCAGCAGCAAGACGCCCGTACCCGGGACGGCCACCTCGGCCAGTGGCACGCCTTGTGACTTGGCGTACGGCACCATCATCTTCGTTTGCGTGAAATGATTGAACGCGTTGAACAGATAGTACGCCCCCAGTACGATCCGCCCGATAAGAAAAGCGATCTCCATAGTATGCCTCCCAGTTCAACTCCACAAGATACTTTACAAAATAGAGTGTCTCGGGTCAAAAAAGGGGCGGCTCAACACCGCCGCTTTATTTTGTAAAGTAAATGGAGGATAACACACGGCTGTCTGGCATCAAGTAATCCACCTTACTGTTGGGCCCATTGCGTCTCCCCTCCCCCGGCACGCCGCGTGACACGCCGAGGGAACGCCTGCGGATGACTGCCAGCAGCACGCATCTGCTCACTGCGTCGGCGCTTCCCGCCAGCGTTGCGCCACCGCGATGATGGCGTCTAGCACGGGCGTGAGCTCGCGACCTTTGGGCGAAAGCTCATACACCACGTGTCTCGCTCCATCGGAGAAATCATGACGTCGCACCAGTCCGGACTGCTCCAGCGATTTGAGCCGCTTGGTCAGTGTGGCCGTGTTCACCCCACCGGCCATCTGCTGCAGCTCGGTGAAGCGCCGCCGCACTTGCAGGTAGTAGAGCAATTCCAAGGTCCAGGGTCGCCCCAATATGAGAGCAACCGCCGCAATTGGGCAAGTAGAGCTTTTCGTCATCTCAGCATGTCCCCAATACAGACGTGAGCAGCAAAGGCCAAACGATCACCCCACACGCCAAGTCACTCTAATTATCAGAGTGACCCTTAGTATACGGACGGGGACAGACTTGTCAAGGAGGTTTCACTACCTTTCGAGGACGGAGCGACCGTTTGCAGACAGGAAATAGCCCTTGCCCAGGTTGACCTTCAGAATATGGCGCCGCAGCGCACTCACGCCCGCGGATCGCCCGCGCTGCCAGTTCCACAAGCGTGTTTGCCATGCAGTCTGCACGCCGTTGTGCAGGCTGCACGGCTGGTGCGAAGCGTCCCCCGGCTTGCGCCTGAGGCGCTTCATGACACCCGGCTGCGACTATGCCCCATCCTCGGCGACCGCCGCCTTCTCGACCAGCGATACGGTCCTGACGCTGCCGCGACGCCCTTGCACGCGCCCAATGACCCCCTCGACGATACTGTAGGCGGTGGGCACGCTCACGAGGGTGACGGGCGTCGGCGTGATGGGGCCGCCGATGATGGC
>JAGOBZ010000149.1 GCA_017999015.1 Kiritimatiellia bacterium | reverse complement strand
GTAAATCCGTTGGTGGAGGCACCGACATCCAGCCCGCCGCCGGTACGGGCGAGCATCATGCCGGTGGCGTTGTGCGCAAAGCCCGCGCCGACGACACTCTGGGTATAGCAGACCGCGCCGACGGGAGAGGCGTCGAAACCGCTGACGACTTCGCGGCCCGTACCTTCGGCAGGCCAGTGTGCCCGCAGGCCCGCAGGCGGCAGGCAGAAATCGGCGGCGCAGGCCACCGTGACCCGCGCGGTATCGCGCGCACCCGCCACACCGTCGTCGGCCGACAGTTCTAGGATGTAGACACCGGGGGCGCTGAACGACACGGCGGTGTCCGGCGCGGCAGGGTCGGCAAACGCGGCATGGCCGGGACCGGAGAGCAGTCGCCACCTGGTTCGCAGCACACTGGCCAGAGGCAGACCGTCATCGCTGACGAAACCTTGTATGTCGAGAACATCATTTGTCGAATGAAGAGCCTTATCGGCACCGGCGTCGACAAACGGCGCCGCATTCGCGCCAAATGCCCCCATGCCAGAACCGCTGAGCTGCGCCAACCCCCAAATTTCATCTGCTCTCAAAGGCCGGTCAAAGACTCCCACCTCATCCAGGGAACCGTTCAGAGGCAGCGTTCCGTCCGGACGGTTCCCAAAACCAAAACCGCCGTCAGTGAGTATCCCGTTGGTTCCGACATTAGAAACGCTATGCCAGATAATCCCGTCGCGAAAAAGCCGCAGCATACCCGACAAGCGGTCATAGCTCAGCGCGAAATGGTGCCTCTGTTCATAATTGAAGGTGTAGTTCGGGGTAGTGAATGTTTGCAGAACCCCTTCAGCATCGCGTAAATATATCTGCATGGCTCTGTAAGATCCAGTTGCCTTGTTGAGCCCGAACTGCAGATTTCCATCCGTCCGATTATTCCAGCAGAAGACACGCTGCGCAGTTGAATTTTCATCAAGCCGCAGGAAAAAACATACAGTAAAGCCGGAATCAGACATGCCCGCATTCAATCCTTCACTGAACGGAGGAATCGCGACCGCACCGCATCCGTTGCTGAACACAAAGCATTGACCGACTGCGCCAGTCCCATACCGAAGCGCGGAAGGTTCTACAGCGTGGCGATTAGCGATCGCATCCAGCGCATTGCCTTCGCCGCGCCACAAGGAAATAAGACCGGAAGGGGACGTAACGAACGAGGGCTCATCGACAAAAACAGACACGGTGCGCGAGCGCTCGTAAAGGAGGTCTTGCCCGTAAAAAGCCCGGCCAGTAAGTTCAAGCGTGTAAAACCCGGGCCCGGAGAAAACCGCATCCGTGACCGCCGAGGCCGGGTTGTCGAACACCACCTGACCGGGGCCCGAAAGCATGCTCCATTCGGCAGTGACGGGAAACAGCGCAGACCCGAACCCGAAATGCACACGGCCTAGCAATGATGCGGACGTTTCCACGTTCGGCAGAACCACAGTAGGCCCCGCATGAACCTCCAGCGCGTCAGGACCTAAACGGCAGAACGAGCGCGAAAGACTCCCGTAAAGTGCGTGAAGATCTTCCGACGAGGCCGCAAAGAAATAATCGCCCCGCGAGCTAGCGACAGCGGACATCAGCGTCTCGTCCGTGCCTTTGCAAAGTCCCACCGAGATGATTTGGATGCCTGATGCCTGCGCCGCCTGAGCGGCGGCGATGACCGCTCCCGTCGTGCTGAGCGAACCATCGGCCCCTCCGTCGGACAAAAGCAGGATGACCCACTGCGCACTCGGTCGCCCCTCGGCCAGAAGATGATTTGCAGCGACGGCAATTCCTTTGTCGATTGCCGTGCCAGAGCCGCAGGCAGCGGGGGCCTGTGGGATGGCGGAGGTCACGGCAACATAATCAAAGGTAAGCGGCTGAACCACGACGCCTTCGCTGCAGAACGGAACCACAGCGGCGCGATCGTGCGGCAACAAGCGTTTCGCGAAGAGATTCGCGGCGTGGATTCCATTATTAATTCGATCTATATTGTCGCCGTACATGGAGCCTGAGTGGTCGATCACAAGAACGACATCCATCGGCACGAGAATCTCGGGAAAGGTGACTTCGACGCATATTTCATCGTAGGCGATCTGTATGCCGTCCGAAACAGAGAGCCGCAGAGTGTATTCCCCGAGTTCATAGAAACGCACCGAGGGAGTCAGCGTGTCGGCGTTCTCGATGAACACGCGGGCGTGGCCCGAGACCTCGGTCCAGGAAACGGTCAGGGCGTTCGTGCCGGCATTTCCGACCGCGCCTTGCAATTGAGCCATGGCCAGCGGCAGATGTACGACCTGATTGGTTCCGGCATCGACGCTCAACGGCAAGCCGCTGCCGTCGTCAACAACCGCGACGGTCATGCTGTCTTCTGAACCAAGCTCTCCGTCATCCGCCCGCAGGGCCAGCTCGTAGACGCCGGGTGCCGAGAAGTAGACGGCAGGGGAAAGCGATGAGGCATTGTCGATGATAGCCGCGACCGGACCGGAGACCATCCGCCATTCGGACGTCAGGGAGCCTCCTGCCGGCCGACCGTCGTCCGTGACCGAGCCTGAGAGTATGACGCCGGCAAGTTCGACGGCGCACAAGGCGACCTCATCGAAGAACACGTCGTTGGCGGCGTCGATGCCGGAGTTTTCGGCCCGCAACCGGATACGGACGGCGCGGGTTCCCGCAGGCGCCACACGGGTATCGGCCAGCAGACCCCAGCTTGAGGAGATCGGAGTCGGCGAGATGTCGGTGACGGCCAGGAGCGCTCCGTTGAAATCCCTGTATTCAACCGTGATACGAGGCGCATCATAGCGGATCTGCTCTTTCACGCGATAATGCGTGGAAAACTCGAAAAGCTGGCGGTTGTCGTCTATGGTGTCGGCAAAGAGGGAAACGTCGACATCCTGCCAAAGCTCGGAGGCGGCGCAAACTCCCGGGCGCAACATGCGGACGCCTTCGGCAGCGGCGAATCCCGCGCTGTTTGACGCGACTGTCTGCCATGCCGTTCCCAGCGCGTTCCAGCCCGGCACCACCCCGTTCGTTGCAGCGGTTTCACCGCCGGGGTTGACAACCAGGTTCGCGGTACGCACAAGGTTGAAGTCCAGTGTGTGATCCGATCCCGCGTCCACGACCGGCGCGAGGTTCGTCGCCGCGCCAAAACGAACTGCCACTTCATCGGGCACCGTGTTCTCACCGTCGCTGGCGGTCAGCCGGAACACATATTCGCCTTCGGCCGTGACAGTCACGGGCGAGACCGCTTTGTCAGGAGACTCAAACGCGGCTTCGCCCGGCCCGGAAAGCAGCGTCCATGCTATCCAAGAATCCCCGTTGAGCGGCAGGCCGTCGTCGATCACCTGTCCCCGCAGCAACGCGAGCAAGCCTGCGACCATTTCAAAATCATCGCCGGCATTCACCTGCGGCGGCTGGTTGGCGAGCGTTACAGTAACCGTAGTATCAGAAAACGCACTAAGTTCCCCATCTGAAGCAGTCAACCGAAAAGTATACAAACCCGCTACTGGAAATGAAACCACAGGTTGTGCTTGTGAACCATCCGAGATGACAGCGGTCCCCAATCCTCCTGTTTGCTCCCAGAGTAGCGTTACTGTACCCGACACAGGAAGTCCGTCATCCTCAACCATCCCCCAAAGTTTGCAGGATTTATAAAGGGCAATCTCTTGAGCGGGTCCCGCATAAACGGTGGGCGGACGGTTCGGTATTGGTAACACGATCACTGCGAGTGTATCGGAGGTCGAAAGTTCGCCGTCGAAGGCGGTTAGCTGAAGCGTGAAAGAGCCCGTCGCGGTAAACCGTACAGCGGTCATAGGATCGGAGCTATCGTCCATTTCAACGGCTGCGGCATCGCCGGAGACGACAGACCACTGTGTAGAAAGCATACTTGGGACAGGCTGACCATCATCAGCAACACAACCCTGCAAAGATATACGAGCACCGACAACAATTTCAAAATCTGCGCCAGCCTCGACCTCAGGTGCTGCATTGGGAAGCTGAACCAGCACACTCATTTCGTCATACGTGGCAGCCGCGCCGTCGGCAGCGGTCAGTCTCAGCACATACGAGCCAATCTCGCCAAAAGCGACCGAAGTATTCGTAAGTGATGAATCACCGAAGGAAACAACATCGGCATCACCAACCACTACACGCCAACGCACATTCAGCGTCGACGGATCAGGCTTGCCGTCGTCCGAGACAAACCCGGCCAGCGTCAGCGCCCCGACCGCATCCAGCACGCGGTCGGGGCCGGCCGTGACAAAGGGCGGTTGGTTGGATGGAGCCACGACCGTGACCGAAACCGTGTCATGCGCTGTCAAAGTGCCGTCTGAACCATTCAGGCGCAAAGTATATTCGCCGCCGGCCAGGAAAGCGGCTGTGGTGTTTGTCACGGCGGGATTGTCGAAGGTGACGTGCGCGGCGCTGCCGGAAGCGACTTCCCATAGAGTCACGAGCTGAGGCGGAACAGGCTGTCCGTCGTCACCGGCCCATCCCGAGAGTTGTACAGATCCGTTGACCGGCAGGATGATGTCCGTTCCCGCATGGACAATCGGCGGATGGTTGACTGGACCTCCGCCTGAAACCTGTCCGGCAAACGGGAAATTATGGAACTCGAACCCGATCGAGGTGGTCACGTCGCCGCCGAAGACCGCCGTACCGTTGATCGCCCCGCCGCTGAGCGCGGCTGAGGCGAAAGGTGCCAGCACCGAACCTGGATGCAAAAAACTTTTGGTGGAAACGAAGGCGGCGTCCGCATAGTTGTAGAGCACGCTCCGCTGGTCGACACCGACAAGGGCAATGCTGCAGTTGGTGATGGCGATCGGGCTGCCATGGATATTAACCAGAACCGTGGCTCCGGCAGGAGCGTCGATAACGGTCTGGGAAGACTGCATATTCCAATCAGCCGCATTCACGTTGAACACGTTCAGGGCTGCGTTGGTGGCTGTCAGAAAGCGTTGCCACGGGCTTGAGAAACTTTTGGCAGTGACACCGCTGTCGGGCATGGCGGCCATATTCGCGCTGATGGCGCAGAGACGGGAAAAAGCTGCGCCCAAGACGCCCCGCCGCCGCCTCTGGACACATTGCCGGAGGCATCAAAGGCCACCGGCGTAATTTGCGTGACGACATTGCCGTCCGGCATCCATCGGTAAGGCCCGTAACGCGTGCCGCCGTAAACGATATTGCCGTTCACACCGAACCAGCCGTCGATGAGATCGCCGCCGACGATCAGAATGTCGGTCTCCGCATTGGTGTAAACGGGCAGCGGCAGGCCGTACACCGGCTGGCCGACGCTGTATCCGATCGTGAAAGTGGCGGTGCCGCCCACGGCCAGGCGGTATTCGCAATCGCCGCCTGCGGCAGAGAGATCGCCAAAGATGAGAGCGTTGAAATTCGTTGCCAAGGTCTCCCATCCTGCTGCTTCCGGCACGGCAGGAGTGCCGGGAGGCTCGTCACCGAATAATGCGCAGGCGGAACAGGCCATGACGGCAAGCGCACGCGCCGAAATATCTGTCATGGAGCGAAGCCTGAATCTTTGCAGGCGCGAAAAGACTACATGTATCATCGCGGTGTCTCCTGAAATGCAGCGGTTTCAATACGTTCTTTAAACGTCTGGCAGATCTTTAGCGCACATCAGTTTTAGGCGCATGCCGATCTGATGTTGCGACTTGAAAGATTGGCTGCGACCCGTATGAATTGTTGACAAGTTAACAAATCGGATTGTTGCGCACAAGCGATTCCGTAATCGATTCCGTAATCGGGTAACTTTCAACGCTCAACTTTCAACGTTCAACTCTCAAGTTATGGACGAGTGGGGTTTGACATTATATTCGTACAATGCGGCAAAAATGAGAATTGCTGACATCCCAGAAATTTCGTCGCAGTAAATTCACACTTTCTTCTACACAGTCCCTTGTGATATTGCTAACGGCATGGATCGGGCATCCAACCTCCATACCCTATCGCTCCCGCCCGAGTATCGCACCTTGATCGCGTGCGTGCGCGACGCCCTGCACGATCGTCCGCCGCCAGTCGACATGGCCGAACCGCAATGGCCCCTGCTCGACCGTACAGCACGCGAACAGGGTGTGGACATCTTCCTTTTTCCCTGGCTGGCCGCCCATTATCCGGAAAACTTCTCCCTGTCATCTGCGCACCCGGACAGCGTGCCGGGCGCTTGGCGTGCGCGCGCCCTGCGCGAACTGCAGCGCACGGCTCTGCGGCAGCGCCAACTTGCCGCTCTGGCGACAGGGTTTGCGCATGCCGGACTGGATCTGGCCGTATTGAAAGGCGCGTGGCTCGCCGAGTCCGTGTACGCGAATCCGGCGTTGCGGAGCATGAGTGACATCGACGTGCTGATCCGTACCGGCCAGCGCGACAGCAGCCATGCCGTGATGCTGCAGCTTGGCTACGCCGCAGCAGCAAACACGCTGCACAGCCGCTTCGCCTATGACCAGCTCTACCGGCACCCCCAATATGCCTACGCCGTGGAGATGCACTGGGCTGTGTCCAGTGAGCAGGAGACCGACTCGCCGGAGGCGGACATGGCGGCGATATGGCATCAGGCCGAGCCGGCAAGACTTTGCGGTCTCCCGTGCTTCGCCTTGTCGGCGCCCGATCAACTCGCGCACCTTGCACACCACATGCTGCACCATCTGTTCGCCGTCCCGCTGCGCGCCTATCTGGATGTCGCGCTGTTCGTTCGCGCGCAGGGTGACACGCTCACGTCCAAGGCCCTCGCCGCCGCCGGCGTGCGCTGGCAAACCGGAGCGGCCATCCCGTTCGTCTTGCGTTTCACTGCGGAGCTGTTTGACTTGCCCCTGCCTTCCGCCTGGGCGAACGACGTGCCGCAGATCGACGCAACCTGGCGCGACGCCGCGCTTCACGCCCTCGCACACCTGCCGCGCGCGGCGGAACGCGGGGCGGAATCGACGTTACTCAGCTATCGGCACGCCAACGCAGCGGGACGCGCCCGCCTGGCATTGAGCCGCGTCTTCATGCCCAGGGCGTTTCTGGCCCAACACTATCCCTGCGCCCGCGTCTTAGCAGGCATGCCTTGGGCCTGGATTTGCCGGGCGAGGGATCTTCACCGGACCCACCGCGCCACACTCGCCGCACTGAACACCGACGCTTCGCCGGAACAGCGGCGGCTCGACACGGCCGCCGTTCGCGCAGCACTGGCCCACCACCTGCGCCAGACACCAGACGTTTGAAATCGCGCGCAGGGCGTTTCAGTCGCGCCTGAACAGCCGGGTCAAGGCCGTTCGTCGCGCGTCTGCCAGCAGAGGCCGGACAGCGATTTCTTGTTGCCCGGCGCCAAGCGGCTCACCAGCGGAGCCACGATCAGACAGGTCACCAAGCCCAGCGCGCCGTACAGCAACAGGTGCGGTTTCCAGGGCAGCGCGCACTGGTCCAGCGTGAGACAGACCGCGTAATTCGCGACCAAACCGACGACCGCCCCGACACCGTTGACCCGCGGCATAAAGATTCCCATGAAAAAGAGACACGCCAATCCTCCCGTCAGGACACCCAGGAAACGCTGGAACTGGTCATACATCGAGGCAATCTCCATGTTGGCCAAGACCAGGGCGAAGCCG
>JAGOBZ010000148.1 GCA_017999015.1 Kiritimatiellia bacterium | reverse complement strand
CATCATCCTTGCCGGAGGCACGCTCGACCTGGGCGGGTTCACGCGCACCAACGGCACCGTCACCGGAACTTCGGGCACCCTCGCCAACGGCACGCTGGCCTTGACGGGCGACATCCTGCCCGGCGGCCAAGGAACCATCGGCACGTTGACGCTCGGGCTCGCCTCCTGCGGCCTCACGGGCGGCAACCTCGTGAGCGACGTGGCTGCCGACGGCAGCAGCGATTGTCTCGCCATTCAGGGCGACATCAATCTCGCGGGCCTGAGCCTCCAAATCGCCAACCCGGAAGCGCTGGATCCCACCAAGGCCTACACGATTCTGACCTGCTCCGGCACGCGCACGGGGGCTTTCAGCTCCGTGACCGGACTCCCGGACAGCCGCTGGCACTCGACTTACCGCACCGACGGCAGCGTGCAACTGATCTTCACCGACGGCACGCTCATCAGGATACATTGACACGCTTCCCGATGACCGATCATCGGACACATGGCACGCCGCTAGGGCGGTCTCGCCAAGACCGCCGCCAAGACGAAAGCACGCCCGTTTCGCGCCACTCTTCAACTCCGAAGGTTGATCCCGTTGGGCGTTCGAAGTTTTGACCTGCGACCTGAGACCCGCGGCCTTCGGCGTTCTGCTTCGGGCGTTCGACGTTCTGCGTTCGGTGTTGGCACCCCGCCGCCTATGCGGCGGCCTCGGCGAGGCCGCCCTACCGGCTGAAAGACCACATTAGGCGAGGCGGAAGTCGGAGGGAAAGAACATTCAACCAGAAACCCGAAACCAGGAACCAGAACCCTTAACGGTCAGTGAATCGGGGATGCACCTCGACCATTCTTGGCCCATTCTTGGCGCGGGTTTGTTGATTGCCAAAGGCCGACGGCATTCCGTATACTGCTACGACTTTTCAACGTTCATGTTTTTGGGAGAGAGCAACCATGGCTTACGACAAGATCACCCTGCCCGCTTTCGGCGAAAAAATCACCCTGTCCGGCGACGGCACCCTGAAGGTGCCGGACCGTCCGATCATCCCCTTCATCGAAGGCGACGGCACCGGTCCCGACATCACACGTGCCGCGATGATCGCGTGGGACGCCGCCGTGGCCGCCGCGTACGGCGACCGCCGCAAGATCGCCTGGATGGAGGTTTACGCCGGCGAGAAGGCCAATGCCGTGTACGGCGACGGCACCTGGCTGCCGGCCGAGACGCTGGCGGCCTGCCGCGACTATTTGGTTTCGATCAAGGGACCTCTGACCACGCCGGTCGGCGGCGGCATCCGTTCGCTCAACGTGGCCCTGCGCCAGGAACTCGACCTCTACGTCTGCCTGCGCCCGGTGCGCTGGTTTCAGGGCGTGCCCTCGCCGGTGAAGCGCCCCGAGCTGACCGACATGGTGATCTTCCGCGAGAACACCGAGGACATCTACGCGGGCATCGAGTGGCTGGCCCGGACCGAGGACGCCCGCAAGGTCATCGCTTTCCTGCAGAACGAGATGGGCGTCACGAAGATCCGCTTCCCTGAATCGTCGTCGATCGGCATCAAGCCGGTCTCCGTCGAAGGCACCCAGCGCCTGGTCAAGGCCGCGCTCGACTACGCCATCGCCAACGACCGCGCCTCGGTGACCCTGGTCCACAAGGGCAATATCATGAAGTTCACCGAGGGCGGTTTCCGCGACTGGGGCTACCAGCTTGCCCGCGAGGCCTACGGCGCCACACTTATAGGCGACGGCCCCTGGTGCGCGTTCAAGAATCCCAAGACCGGCCGCGAGATCATCGTGAAGGATTGCATCGCCGACGCTTTCCTGCAGCAGCTCCTCACCCGCCCCGCAGAATACGATGTGATCGCCACCCTCAACCTCAACGGCGATTATATTTCGGACGCCCTCGCGGCCTGCGTCGGCGGCATCGGCATCGCGCCCGGGGGCAACATCAACTACACCACCGGCGTGGCGGTCTTCGAGGCGACCCACGGCACGGCGCCCAAGTATGCCAATCTGGACAAGGTCAACCCCGGCTCGCTCATCCTCTCCGGCGAGATGATGCTGCGCTACATGGGCTGGACCGAAGCCGCCGACCGGCTGATCGCGGCCATGGACACCGTGATTTCGGCCAAGACCGTGACCTACGATTTCGCGCGTCTGATGGAGGGCGCCACCGAAGTCTCGTGCAGCGCGTTCGGCAAAGCCCTTGCCGCAGCCATGCGGTGAACGGCTGCTGGGAGCGCGGACGGCCCCGTCCGCGAAATCGGCGGCAGGGATGCGCGAATCGAGAGCGTGTAGTATGCGAAGCAAAGTCTGGAGTCATAATCGCTCAGCCTTTTGCAAGAAACGTTGTTGCAGGCGGGCCGCCCGCACCACTTTTTGGAGTGCGGCGGCTTGCCGCCGCTTTGGAAAGCGGGAGCAAGCTCCCGCATTCCAAACACGCGCTCAACTCACACCCACAAACCGATGACGTCCGCGGTATTGCCTGCCCATGACCTTTAGTGTATCTTGTCGCCATGATTATCCGTACAACAGCTTACCCCCGCGCAGCGCTCATCGGGAACCCTTCCGACGGCTATTTCGGGAAGACCATCGCCTTCACCTTCTCGAATTTCTCCGCGCGCGTCACCTTGTACGAGTCGCCTGAACTCGAGATCGTGCCCTGCCGCCGCGACGGCTCGGTCTTCGACAGCATCCAGGCGCTGTACGACGACGTGCGGCTCTTCGGCTACTACGGCGGCATCCGCCTGCTCAAATCGGCCATCAAGTGTTTCTACGGGTACTGCCAGGAGCATGAGATCGAGCTGCACCGCCGCAACTTCACGGTCCGCTATGACACCGACATCCCGAACCTCGTGGGCCTGGCCGGCTCCAGCGCCATCATCACGGCGACGTTGCGCGCCCTGCTGGCCTTCTACGGGGTCACCATCCCCAAGCCCCAGCTCGCCAACCTGATCCGCGCGGTCGAGAACCGCGAGCTGAACATCGCCGCCGGCCTGCAAGACCGCGTGGCGCAGGTCTACCAAGGCGTCGTCTTCATGGACTTCGACAAGGCGTTGCTCGACAAGCAGGGCTTCGGCCGCTATGAGCCGCTGAGCCTGCCCAGCCTGCCGCCCCTCTACATCGCCTACCGTACCGATCTCTCGGAGGGCTCCGAGGTCTTCCACAACAACATCCGCGACCGCTTTGACCGCGGCGAGAAAGAGGTCGTGGACGCCATGGCCTTCTGGGCAGACCTCACGCTGCAGGCGCGAGCCGCGCTGGCGGAAGGCGACTGGACCGGGCTCGCCGCGCTCATGAACGCCAACTTCGACCGCCGCCGCCAGATCTTCACCCTCAGCGAAGGCAACCTGCGCATGGTCGAAACCGCGCGCGCGGCCGGCGCCTCCGCCAAATTCACCGGCTCCGGCGGCGCCATCATCGGCACCTACACCGACGAAGCCATGTACGAGCGGCTGACCGAGGCGTTCGCGTCCCAAAACATCCGTGTCTTCAAGCCTGCCCTTGTCTGATCGTTCAGCGTTGAAAGTTGAAAGTTGAGCGTTTCCCATGATTACCAAAGCTGTCATTCCCGCCGCCGGATTCGGCACACGTTTCCTGCCCGCCACCAAGGCGTCTCCCAAGGAGATGCTGCCGATCGTCGACACGCCCGTCATCCAGTACGTGGTGGAAGAGGCCGTGGCCTCGGGCATCACCGACATTCTGATGGTGATCGGCAAGGGCAAGCGCACGCTGGAGGAACACTTCGACCGCAGTTTCGAACTGGAGTTGGAACTGGAGTCTAAAGGCAAGCTCAAGGAACTGGCCAGCATCCGCGCCATTTCCGAACTGGCCAACATCCACTTCGTCTGGCAGCGCAAGATGCTCGGTCTCGGAGACGCCATCCGCTGCGCGCGCCACCACGTCGGCAACGAGCCCTTCGCGGTCCTGCTCGGCGACACCCTGATGCAGAGCCTCGACGGCGTGCCGGCCACGCGCCAGCTCATGGACGTGCATGACCGTTTCGGCGGCTGCGTCGTCGCGCTGGAGGAAGTGCCGCCCGAGCGCGTCAGCCGCTACGGGGTCATCGACGGCGACGCGCTCGACGACCGCACCTACCGCGTGCGCGACATGGTCGAAAAGCCCGCTCCCGCCGAGGCCCCCTCCAACCTCGCCGTCGCCAGCCGCTATATCCTCACGCCCGACATCTTCAGCTTCATCGACGCCGCCCCCCCCGGAAAAAACGGCGAGATCCAGATCACCGACGCGCTGCGCGCGCGCATCGCCGACAGACGCCCCATGCATGGCTGCCGCGTGCAGGCGCGCCGTCACGATGCCGGCAACACACTCGACTTCATCAAGACCAACATCCTCTACGCCCTTCAACACGCCGACATCGCCTCCGCCCTCTCCGACTTCATCATCGAAAAAGCAGACGAGCTGCGCGGCGGCGGGCATTAATCTTACTTTCGTAATTATTCCTATTTAGTGCTTGCGCGGGAAGCGCCGATCCGATACGCTGTACCCCTCAACGTTAAGAAAGGATTCCATCCACCATGAGCACCCAAGAGAACCTGAAGGAAGCATTCGCGGGCGAGAGCCAGGCGAACCGCAAATATCTCGCCTACGCCAAAAAGGCGGACCAGGAGAAATTCCCCGGCATCGCCAAGCTTTTCCGTGCGGCGGCCCACGCCGAAACCGTCCACGCGCTGAATCACCTGCGCGCCTTGGGCGGCATCGCGGACACCGTGACGAACCTCAAAGACGCCGCCTGCGGCGAGGACTTCGAGTTCACCCAGATGTATCCGCCCTACGTCGAGCAGGCCAAGCAGGAAGGCGACAAGGCGGCCGAACGCACGCTTGCGTTCGCGATGACCGTTGAGAAGACCCACTTTGATCTGTACACTGCGGCGTTGGGCGCGGCGCAGCAGGGTCAGGATATTGCCGCGCAGAAATTTTATGTCTGCCCGGTGTGCGGCCACACGGTCGCCGACGGACATCCCGACGCCTGCCCGGTCTGCGGGTCGGTCAAGTGGGACGAGATCGCTTAAGCCGAGCCCACCATGAGCGAGCAACCTCCCGTGCGCCAATGGCGCTGCGTCCTGTGCGGTTACGTCCATGCCGGCAGCGAGCCGCCCGGCTGCTGCCCGGTCTGCGGAACCGGGCCGGAAGACTTTGAGGCCTACGCGGCACCTGCCGCGGATGACGCTTCATGCCTTGCGCCGGCGCGCTGGCGTTGCTTGCTCTGTAACTATGTTCACGAAGGGGCGGAACCGCCCGACCCCTGCCCGGTCTGCGGTGCGGAACCCGAGTGCTTCCAAGCGATCCAAGCCGCCGCGCCGGCCATGACCGCCGCGCCGGCCGACACAGCCGTGCGCCTGGTGATCGTCGGCAGCGGCATCGCCGGCGTCGCCGCAGCCGAAGCCGCGCGCGGCGCGGCGCCCGGCGCCGAAATCACGCTGGTCTCCTCCGAGCGGGAACTGCCCTACTACCGTCTCAACCTCACCCGCTATCTGGCCGGCGAGATCACGCGCGACGCCCTGCCCATCCACCCCGAAGCGTGGTACGCCGAACAGCGCGTCCGTCTGCTGCGCGGCGAGCAGGTCGCGCAGCTTGACACCGGCGCGCGCACGGTGTCGCTCGCCGACGGCGCCACGCTGCCGTACGACCGCCTGATCCTCACCGCAGGGTCGCACCCGCATGTGCCGCCGCTGCCCGGCATTGAGCTTGACGGCGTCTTCAGCCTGCGCACCGCCGCCGATGCGGACGGCCTGCTTGCCCGCCTCACGCCCGCCACGCCCTGCGTCTGCATCGGCGGCGGCGTGCTGGGCATCGAGACCGCCGCAGCGCTAGCCCGGCGCGGCGCGGCCGTCACCCTGCTCGAAGGCCATGACTGGCTCATGCCGCGCCAGCTCAACGCCGCCGCCGCGGCGCACCTGGAACGCCACCTGAACAAGCTTGGCGTCACGGTCCTCAAGCAGGCGCGCACTCAGGCTCTCGAAGGCGGGACCGCGCTGGAGGCCGTGCGGCTGCTCGACGGCCGCCGCCTGCACGCGCGCCTCGCAGTGCTCGCCACCGGCGTGCGTCCGAACACCGCGCTGGCGCGTCGGGCCGGACTCGCGGTCAACACCGGCGTCATCGTCGACAGCGTGCTCGCCACCTCAGCCGACGGCGTGTATGCCGCCGGTGACGCGGCTGAATTCAACGGCCTGCTTTACGGGACGTGGGCCGCCTCGCAGACACAGGGCACGATCGCCGGGCGCAATGCCGTCGGCGGCGATGCGCGCTTCGACGGCATCCCACGCAGCAACACCATCAAGGCCGTCGGCCTTGATCTCACCAGCATCGGACGCTTTCAGCCTGAAGACGGCGGGGACTTGCTGCTGGAGGAGAATCAACCCGACCGCTACTGCGCCTTTGTCTTCCGCGACAACCGCATGGTCGGCGCACTGCTCGTCGGCCATGCCGATCTGGCCACGCCGGCGCGGCGCGCGATCGAAGAGGGTCTCGACTTCTCGCTGCTGCTGGCGGCCCCGACCTGCGCCGCGATCACGGAACGGCTGCGCGCTCAAACCTGATTCTCGTAAGCGTCTGGTTACCTCGATGCCGGAGGGGCTGCGGAGGCGGGATTGGCCGTGAAGACGAAATTCGTGCCATGTCCGCCTTCGTCAAGGAGGAACTGTTTGGTGAAGCCGTATCCGAATGCATTCCCGGTAATCACTGTGTCCGTGAGTTTTTTGACCTTCAACCCATATTCGGGCACCCGCATGCCGGATCCGCCGCGGTCGGCGTTCCAACCCGACTTCGCGGCATTACCGCACACGCTGAGGCCGGAACATCCCTCCAGCGAATAGTGAGGGACCGCCGGATTCAGCCGGCCCGACCGGCGGAAGATATTTCCCGTCACCGTACTGTTGTGTATGCTATCGAGCAGCATGCCCTCGCTGCCGTTGCAGTCAAACGAGTTACCGGTTATGTTCCAGGTGTCACCCCCGCTCAGCCACAGCCCGCACTTGCCGTTCCATTCCACCCGGTTCGCCGTAAACATCACGGTCGCACAGCCGCCTTGCGAGGCAAACCCATGTATCCCGTTTGCCGAGAGCTGGTTGTCCGTCACGAAACCGTCCCATCCCTGTACCTGGATGCCGTTGAGCGCGTTCGACATCATGTGCGACCTGCGGACAACAAAAACCCACACCCGCTTGAGCCATATCCCGTTTCCAGAGAAATTCATCACCTTGACGTCGTCGATCGTGATCGTATCCTCCTTCGGCGAGGTCTTGTCGTGATTCATGTAAATGCCGTGTATTTCCTTCTTGTTCACAGGCCTCTTGATCCCGGCTAGCACCAGGCCGCGGATGCGCGCCGCATACGCGCGCGAGACGTCGAGCAGGCAGTCCGCATCTTCGGAGTCAAGTTCAAGCACTGCGCCGACCTTCTCGCAATGGTAGATCCAGACAGGATCGGCTTTCAGCGTGACGTACGGCTTCACCTTCAGCGCATGGCACCTGTACACGCCTGCGGGGAACCACACCGTGCCGTTGACATTTGCGGCGGCGTCAATCGCCTTCTGGATCGCTGCCGTGTCGGGGGTCTTTCCGTCGCCTGCTGCGCCGAAATCGCGCACGTTAAACACCGTGTCAGCAGCGAACGCGCCGCCTGCCCACGCAATCATAAAGACACCC
>JAGOBZ010000147.1 GCA_017999015.1 Kiritimatiellia bacterium | reverse complement strand
TTGTAATCATTTGAAAACGGCGCACGCCCCTGCTACACTGCGCGCCCGTGAAAACCTCCTCAGAAATCCTCGACCTCCCGCGACTCCGCGCGGAGCTTGCCCAGGGCCGCCGCGCCGCGCTGCTGCTGCGCCACTCCGAACGCCCGCCGATCCAGACCGACGACAAAGAGTTCGGCCGCACGCTCGGCCTGACGCCGCGCGGCATCGAGATGGCACGAACAGCCGGCTCGTACCTGGCCGGCATCAGCGACGTCCGTTTTTTTGCGAGTCCCATGGCGCGTTGCCAGCTCACCGCGCGGCACATGGCCGAAGGCATGGGCCTGCCGGACGCGACCGTCATCGACGCCGACCCGCTCGGTGTGCGCGGATTCTACTATGAGGATTGCTACGCCGTTCAGGAACAGATGCGACAGCGCGGTTACATGGCGTTCATGATCGACTACCTGCGCAACGGCACGGCCCCCCACTCGCGGCCGCTCGGGCCGGCCACCGATCAATTCGCAGACTGGTTGCGCCGCAGCACAGCGACGCGGCTCGGCGTCTTCATCAGCCACGACATCTTTATCGCTTCGTTTCTGACCGGCCTCAAAATCCGCACCTACACCGCAGAGGACTGGGTTGGCTTCTTACACGGCGCCGCCCTGCTCGAAGCGCCGGACGGCACATGGACCTGCCACGCCTGTGTGCCGGACCTCCACACCTGTCGGCAACCCTGCGCGTTTGTCGACTGAGGCGACTGAATCCGTTTTTCTTTTTTAAAAAATCGCCTTTGACCCCACACAAGATTTTGGTACAGTGGCGGCGTTCTTTTTGCGGGCGTAATTCAATGGCAGAATAGGAGCTTCCCAAGCTTCTTACGTGGGTTCGATTCCCATCGCCCGCTCCACTTTCTTGGCATGCGTTTCGCGCGGGAAAAAGTATGCGCGATAATGCCGTTTTTCCGCGTCAGAAACATAGGGGGGGGGTTGGGATGACAACTCGGCGTTCATTTTTCAAGCGGGCTGGGGCCGGTTTGGCTGCGACGGCCGTGACACCTGTTCTGTTGGCAAACCGTGCCCATGCTCAAACGGTTGCTCCGCAAAGCGGCACCGCGACGGACACCTTCCGCCTCGGCATCGCGGGGTTCACATTCCACAAATTCAAACTCGACCAGACGCTTGAAATGATGAAACGCGTCGATGTCCATTATCTGTGCATCAAAGATTTCCATCTGCCGCTGAAGAGCACGGACGAGGAGATCGCGGCTTTCCATGAAACCTGCAAGCGCTCCGGCGTCACCGGATATGGTGTGGGGCCGATTTACATGGGCAGCGAACAGGAGGTCCTCGATGCATTCGCCTATGCGAAACGCGTGGGCGTCAAGACCCTGGTCGGTGTTCCTTTTAAAATGATTGAAAAGAAGCGTGTTGCCTCGCCTGAATTGCTTACGCTCATCAACGCGAAAGTCAAAGAATACGACATCAAATACGCGATCCACAACCACGGCCCTGACATGCCTGAACTCTTTCCGACCGCAGAAAGCGCGATGGAGATCATTCAGGACATGGACGTGCGTGTGGGCCTCTGCCTCGATATCGGCCACCAGCTTCGGGACGGCAAGGATCCCGTTCAGGCCATGATGACCTATGCCGAACGTGTTCACGACATTCACATCAAGAACGTGACCGAGCCGACCAAGAAGGGGCGGGGCATTGAGATGCCGCGCGGCCGGATCGACATGACGGCGTTTGTTCGCGCACTGCGCAAGGTCAAGTACAGCGGCGTATGCAGTTTGGAATACGAAAAAGACATGGCCGATCCGCTGTTGGGAATAGCCGAATCGATCGGGTATTTCCGCGGTGTCATGGATGCCACGCGGGGATGAGTCGGCCGCACATTGTTCGACCGTAACTGAAATGTCTGTCCAATCTGAACACATCTTGGGAAGGGTGTTTGCCCTTTTGGCCTGCGGCTTGTGCGCCAGGGCCGTCGAACCTGTTCCGCTGACTCTTTCCGGAAACGCCGGTTCCCCGCTGAATCTGCCTTGCGAACAAACCCTAACATTCCCCGGCGAACACAGTTTTTCTTTGACGACCGCCCACCCGACCCAGTGGTTGTCTGCGGTTTCTTTGCGGATCAGCCTTGTGTGGCCGGAGGGTGCGCCGCCCTATTCCGGCGCGCTGGTCTGGCTCAAAGACCGCGATGATTATTGGCACCAGCATGTGGTCGCCAGCCCTCTCACCCCCGGTTCCACCAACGAACTGACCATCCCCTTCCAGCCGGGAGCGGCGGGATGGCAGACACCGGGGCACTCCGTAGGCTGGCACCATCGTGTCAGATTGAACCCACAGTCCGTCGGCTTCCGTGTCTTCGCAGACGCAGCCTTCACCGGCAGTTGCGTTCTGGTGTCGGCAACACTCGACACGCAGCCGTCCGCCGCCCCCCCCCTGATCACGAAGGTCCGCACCCTGAGCCGCACGCCGCGCGCCTATGCCCTGTTCGAGGCCGGCTTTAACCTGCCCGACCGTTATGCCAACCCGTTTGACCCGGCTGAGATCGATGCCGGCGCACAGATCGTCGCCCCGTCCGGCGCGACCAACACGCTCCATGCGTTTTATTACCAGTCGCATTACCGCCTTGAGGATGAACTCGGTCAACCGGTCGAGCCGGACGGCCTGCCCGAGTGGCGGTTGCGCTATTGCCCGCGCGAACCGGGCGTCCACACGGTCACGCTCCACGCGCGCGATGCGTTCGGACAAACCGTCGCCACCAATGTCCTGCATTTCAGCGCGGCGCCGGCCGCGGCCGACGCCCTGCGTTTCGTGCGTGTCTCACGCACCGACCGCCGTTACTTCGAGTTCGATGACGGGACGCTCTTCTATCCGATCGGGCACAACACGCGCTCGGCGACCGACGCGCGCATGGACGATAAGTTCCCTTGGGTCTTGCGCAAGGAGGAGGGCCCGACCGCCTACCGCCGTTACTTCAAACGCATGCAGGAGTCCGGCGAAAACATGGCCGAGGTCTGGATGAGCGCTTGGTCGTTGGGACTTGAATGGACTGAAGGAATCAGCGGATACCATGGCGCCAACGACTACCATATGGGGAATGCGTGGGAATTGGACCGGGTGATCGACCTGGCCATGCAACACCGCATCTTCATCAATCTGGTACTTAACTACCACGGACGCATCAGTACATGGAGTGATCCGGAGTGGCATCTGCATCCCTACAACAAGAAAACGCCGGGCGGCTGGCTGGACGCTCCGCTTGAATTTTTCAGCGATGCGCGCGCCATCGAGATGCAACGCCGTTTCTGCCGGTACACACACGCCCGTTGGGGGTGGGCGCCGGTTGTGTTCGGGTACGAACTTTGCAGCGAGTTGAACCTGACCGGGCACGAAACCCACCACAAGACCCACTTCGAGCCCGCTGTCGTCGAATGGTGCCGAACGCTCGGCACCTACTTGAAGAGCATTGACGCATACGGCCATTTGGTCTCGGCCCACGTCTCCAACGACTACCGGCTGCTAAACCCCGTTCTCTGTGAAATGGCGGAGATGGACTTCAATCCGCTTGATGCCTACAACAACCGTCACCCTGACACACCGGAGCACATCGTTGACCTGGTCGTCGGCACAGCCAAGGCCGGCGCGGCCTACAACAAACCGATCTTGATCACCGAGTTCGGCGGATCGGCCATGGCGACCGGTTTGGAAAACTTGATGATCGAACAACACGCCGCCATCTGGTCAGGCGCCTGCGTGCCGTTGGCCGGCATTCCGATGTTCTGGTGGTGGCAGGTCATCGATGAAAACAACCTCTACAAGCGTTACCCCCCGATTCGCGCCTTCATGGAGGGCGTTGACCCTCGCAATCCGGCGTCACAGATCATTGCCGCCACACTGAGCGCCGATGACAAAGTTGAAAAGAATGCTGCAAAACGTTTTGAGGCGGTGTGCACGGCCTCGCAGGACGCGGCGCGCGGTTATATCCATCCCGTACGATTTGCGCGTGAAGGCGAAGAACCGCCAAAGGGCGAGCATTTGACCGTGACACTCGACGGTTTTACGCCGGGTCTATATCGCGTCGAATTTTACGAAACCAGTAACGGAAAAATGGTCCGCCGCTTCGATGTGCGCAGCCAGGACAAACAACTTGCGGTTCCCGTTCCCACATTCCGCTCCGATTGCGCCTTCAAACTGCACCTGCTGACGCCGCTGGCCCCCAAGCCCAAATAGAGATTGCCTCTCATCATCGTCACGTCGTCAATCCCGCACAGTTTTCAATTCCTAACTCCTAAATCCTAACTCCTAACTTCTGTCTTCTAACTCCTACTATGGCCGGCGAATACGCATTCTCGCTCATCAACGTCACCAAGCAACACGAGAAAAAGACCATCCTCGAGGACGTCAATCTCTCGTTTTTCCACGGCGCACACATCGGCGTGATCGGCGCCAACGGCTCGGGCAAATCCTCGCTGCTCAAAATCTTGGCAGGCCTCGACACTGAGTTTATGGGCGACTGCCAAGTCGCAAAAAATACCAAAGTCGGCTTTCTCTCCCAGGAACCCGAGCTGGACACGGGCAAGACGGTCATGCAGTGTGTCGAGGAGGGCGTCGCCGGCTCCAAGGCGATCCTGGCGCGCTATGACGCGATCTGCGAGCTGCTCGGCAGCGCTCTCAGCGACGCCGAGTCCGACAAGCTGAATGACGAGTTGGGGCGCCTGCAGGACACGATCGACGCCAACGACCTGTGGAGTCTTGACCACCAGATCGAGATGGCCATGGAGGCGCTGCGCCTGCCGCCGCCCGACGCGCCCGTTGCGCCGCTCTCCGGCGGTGAACGCCGCCGCGTGGCGCTCTGCCGCCTGCTGATCTCCAATCCCGATGTCCTGCTGCTCGACGAGCCCACCAACCATCTCGACGCCGAATCAGTCGCCTGGCTCGAGACTTACCTCAAAGGGTTCAAGGGCACCTTGATCGTGGTGACGCACGACCGCTACTTCCTGAGCAACGTCACCGAGTGGATTCTCGAACTCGACAACGGCCGCGCCTACCCTTACAAGGGCAATTACGAAGCGTGGCTGCAGCAGAAACAAGACGCCATGATGCGCGAGGCCAAGCAGGCCGAGTCGCGCCGGAAGCTGATCGAAAACGAACTCGCGTGGGTGCGCACCAATCCGTCGGGGCGGCGCGCAAAAAATCAGGCCCGCGTGCGCCGCTACGAAGAGCTGGCCTCGCAGCAGGTCAGCACGCGCGAGGACGATCTGCGCATCCAGATCCCGGCCGGCGCGCGCCTGGGCGACCTGGTGGTCAAGGCCGACAAGGTGTCGATGGGCTTCGGCGACAACCTGCTTTTTGAGAACATGAGCTTCGATCTGCCGCGCGGCGGCATTGTCGGCGTCATCGGCGGAAACGGTGCCGGCAAGACCACCCTTTTCAAGCTGATCACCGGCCAGCTCCAGCCCCTCGCCGGCACGCTGACGGTCGGGCCCACCGTGCAGCTTTCCTACGTGGACCAGCTTCGCGATGCGCTGGACCCGGATCACACGATCTACGAAGAGATCACCGGCGGCTCGGAATTCGTGACGCTGGGCGGCGAGGGCGGCGCAGCCGCGCCGGTCTCGCGCATGAACGGCCGCGCCTACTGCAGCCGCTTCAACTTTAAGGGCGCGGAGCAGCAAAAGCGCGTGGGCGTGCTGTCAGGCGGCGAGCGCAACCGCGTGCACCTCGCCAAGCTGCTGCGCAGCGGCGGCAACCTGCTGCTGCTGGACGAGCCCTCCAACGACCTCGACGTGGCCACCCTGCGCTCGCTGGAGGAGGGCATCGCAGACTTCGGCGGCTGCGTGATGGTGGTCAGCCACGACCGCTGGTTCCTCGACCGTATCGCCACGCACATTCTGGCTTTTGAGGGCGACTGCACGGTGACGTGGTTCGAAGGCAATTACGCCGACTATCATGAGCAGCGCCGCAAACTGCTGGGCGATGCGGCGGACCGCCCGACGCGCGTCCGCTTCCGCCCGCTGAAACACGGCTGAGGTCAGCCCTCGCAGCGCCTAGCGCACCACGCGAGCACTGCCGCCTCCCACCACTTTCTCGACCTCGGCTTTTGAAGCCATCGAGGTGTCGCCGGGCGTGGTCATCGCCAGCGCGCCATGGGCGCAACCGTAATTGACCGCTTTCTGCGCGTCATTGAAAGCCAGGAAACCATAGACCAATCCCGAGGCGAAACTGTCTCCACCGCCCACCCGGTCGTAGATCCACAGATCTTTCATTTCCATCGCCTGATGGAAGGCGCCGTCATACCAGCAGATCGCGCTCCAGTCGTTGACCGAAGCGCTCTTGACCGTGCGCAGCGTGGTCGCCGCGACCTTGAAATTGGGAAATTCCCTCACGGCGCGTTCGATCATGCGTTTAAAGCCATCGATCGGCAAGGCGCTCAGATTGGCATCCACGCCCTCCACCTCAAGTCCGAGACAGGCCGTAAAATCTTCCTCGTTGCCAATCATGACATCCACATACTTGGCCAGCCTGCGGTTGACCTCGCGGCACGCCTTCTGGCCGCCGAACGCCTTCCAGAGCGACGGCCGATAGTTTAGATCATACGAAATGATCGTGCCGTGCTTGCGCGCAGCCGACATCGCCTCTTCAAGCACAAGCGGTGCCGTTGCCGAAAGCGCCGCATAAATACCGCCGGTATGGAACCAGCGCGCGCCCTGAGTGCCGAAAATAGACTCCCAGTCGATATCGCCCGGCTTCAACTGCGAAGCGGCCGAATGACCGCGGTCACTGACGCCCAATGCTCCGCGCACGCCGAAGCCGCGTTCAGTGAAATTAAGCCCAACGCGCGTGGCCGCGCCGATGCCGTCAAACGGCACCCACCTGATGAGCGAGGTGTCCACACCGCCCTGCAACACACAATCTTCGACCAAACGCCCGATGTCGTTTTCAGGCAACGCCGTCACCACAGCGGTCTGAAGGCCGAAACACTTGCGCAGACCGCGCGCCACATTGTATTCGCCGCCACCCTCCCACACCGTGAACGACCGCGCGTTCTTGATACGCATGTCGCCCGGATCCAGGCGCAACATGATCTCGCCCAAAGAGACTTCATCGAAACGACAACTGCCTGCAGTTTTGATGCTCAACGTTGACATGAGATTCCCTTACCAATGACGTTCAAATAGCTCGCAACCAGTATACCTATTCCGATGGGTGTGACAACGACGAAAACCGACACGACGAAAACCGATCATCCAAGGCCGATGCCTCTTAAACGTGGCTCATGACGCCAGAACCGCGCTTATGGGACCGATTAGATCACGATTTAGATTAAGATTGAGAGCCAAACCTCTTCATAATTGTAATCTTAGCCCGTTCAGAGTTCGGAGTTCGGCGTTCAGTGTTCGACGTTATCCCCCCATGCGGCGGTCTCTGCGAGACCGCCCTACCGGATGTAAGGCAATATTGGAAAAAAACGCTCAACTTTCAACGTTCAACTCTCAACTTGTAACGTGTAACCTGTAACCAGAAATCCAAACAGAGTGGCTGTCGATTTGTGGATGTCACAATTGACAGCGGCGGCGCGGTGACGGATACTAGGCCCGTTTTTTTGATGAATCCTGACCGTCGAGACAAGCGCTTGAGTATTCTTCCAGACATCCGCTTCCCACCCGAACTGCCG
>JAGOBZ010000146.1 GCA_017999015.1 Kiritimatiellia bacterium | reverse complement strand
GGCAGAAGGGGCGTCGAAAGTGAACGCACGCCCGGCGGCACATCAGGTGCCGCACTGCCCGGAGGGGCCAGGAAATCAACCGTGTGCCCGAGTGCGATAAGTGCCGCGAGATCATGACGCACACGATGACTTGCCCCGCGCCACGGAGCGAGGGGCGTCGAGGTGACAAACAGAATACGGGGCATGGCAAAAGAGGAGTCTGTGAAAAAAAAGGGATTACCAACTCTCGGGCAACTCAATGCGGATCGTGCGGCCTTTCATGGCGTCACGCTGGGCTTGCGAAGAACCGCTGTTCGGGACGGGCGAAGCCCACAGCGTGCCCGGTTCTGAGGCCGGGGGGACAAGGATAGGTGCGGCGCACGCCGGGCACTCACTCTCTTTCCCGGCCATTTCTGCCGGTGCTTCGATTTCCTGATTGCACGCGGGACAGACAAACGAAACGAAAACGGTATCAGATGAATCTGCGCTCATAGGCACTCCAAAACAGCTTGAGGAATGAAAACAGGGCGTGGCGGCGCTGCTTGCCGCCTGGCCCCGCTTTCTTAATCAATAGTCCTTGTCGTCGGGTTGCTCGATCGCCTTGAGCAGGCGCTCGACAAGGGCGGTCGTCGAGAGCCCCTCTGAGTCAGCCGCGAAGTTCGCAATGATGCGATGGCGCAGCACCGGGATTGCCGCTTTCACCACATCGCTGCAGCTTACGTGGATGCGCCCTTCCAGTACGGCGCGCGCTTTGGCGGCCAGCACGAGAAACTGACCGGCCCGCGGGCCGGCGCCGTTCGAGACGTACTTTTTGATGAAATCGGGACTCTTCTCATCGTGTGGCCGCGTCGCGCGCACGAGGCGGACCGCATATTTGATGACGTGGTCCGAGACCGGAATCTTGCGCACGACAGTCTGGAGCTGCAACAGTTCGTCCTTGGTGATGACTTTCTGCGGTTGTTCGCTTTTGGCCACGGTGGTGGCCTTCACCACAGTCTCTTCCTCATCCTCTTTGGGATAGTCAACCCACAGGTTGAACATGAACCGGTCCTGCTGCGCTTCCGGCAACGGATAGGTGCCCTCCTGCTCGATCGGGTTCTGTGTAGCGAGCACAAAGAAGGGCGCGTCGAGCTTGTAGGTTTGGTTGCCGACGGTCACACATTTTTCCTGCATGGCCTCCAGCAGGGAAGCCTGGGTTTTGGGCGGTGTACGGTTGATTTCGTCGGCCAACAGCATGTTGGTGAAAATCGGCCCTTTGATAAAACGGAAACTTTTTTTATCCGTCACGGGATCGTGCTCCAGAATCTCGGTGCCGGTGATATCGGTCGGCATCAAGTCCGGCGTGAATTGCACGCGCTTGAACTCCATGTCGAGCACCTTTGCGATCGTGGCGCAAAGCGTGGTCTTGGCCATGCCAGGCATGCCGACCAGCAGGCCGTGGCCGCCGGCGATGATGACCATCATCACTTGGTCGATAACGTCGACTTGCCCGATGATGACCTTGGCGATCTCAGCCCGGATCTTTTCGGAACGCAGCGACATCGCTTTGACAAGCTTGAGGTCGTCTTCAGATGCACCCTGCGCTTTGAGTTCGCGCTTCCCTTTTTTTACCGGCTGGACGTCTGAAGAAATGGACGCATCGGCCTGACCGGCGGCCGCAACCGGTTCTTCGATGAAGAGCAGAATAACCTGTCCGCCCAGAATGATCTGACATCCGCTGTGGAGGATGGCTTTGCCCAACGCCTCTCCGTTGACCGTGGTGCCGTTGGAGCTGCCGAGGTCTTCCAGCATCCAACCCTCATCACCGGGGGTGAGCTGCGCATGCCGACTGGAAATCGCTTCGGCTGGGATGCAGAT
The DNA here is from genome assembly GCA_017999015.1 of Kiritimatiellia bacterium. Lineage (GTDB taxonomy): Bacteria > Verrucomicrobiota > Kiritimatiellia > RFP12 > UBA1067 > DUPH01. The sequence continues at coordinate 5,855 of JAGOBZ010000146.1, read as the reverse complement.
GGAGCACTCGTCGTTACGGCCGATCAGATAAGATTGGGTCGGCGCAAGTTCGGTCAGCAACTGGTCGCCTTCGGGCTGTTGCAAGAATAGCTTTGCCATGTGTGTGTTTTCCTTTGTTGTCAGACAGAATTACCGAGACTCTTGGGGCGTCGCCGGATTCCCCGGAACAGGATCGCTGGCCAACGTGAGTGTCCCCAAGTCTTTCACGGAGGTCGCCACGCGGATGCCTTGCAACGACTTGCAGAAGTAACCGGGAATCAACCCTTTGGTATCGGGAGGCCCCATTTCCTGACGTGTGATCTCGCGCGTCTTCTTCATCTCCCAATGGGTCCCCAGCTTGCTGGTGCCGACGCTTTCCATCAGGCAGAGTTTGATACTGCGGATTTGAATGTGCTTGAGGACCTCGGCGCTTTGCAGGGTGACCGGCAGTGTGCGAACTTCTTGCTCAAGCACACGTGCCTTACCGAAACTGCCGCTCTGGCCCTCGATGCGGTGCTGGTTTTTCACGTTGAAAAAGGGATTGGACTCGGTGACCTTCGCCTTGATCGCACGCACATCCGACTCGGTCAACGTGTTGACTTCGCGCGAAAGCAGTAAACCTTCGTAAAAACAGTTCTCGCACAACACGAAGAGATCATATTTGCCGGGCGGCAACCCATAGAAGGAGAACGCATTATTCGCGCCCAACGCGGCGAGATAGACCTGGTTGGTCATGTCTTTGTTGATGTTGCGCGCATTCTTGGTGGCGGCGCCCCCTTCGACGTCAGCCAAAGCGGAAATGTTGGGAAACTTCTGCGGCATGGCCAGTACGCCAAGCACTTCGGACGGGTTGCCGGCGATCATGCCGCGCAAGCCGCCGCCGGCCGAGGGGTCGGTCTTCGCGTACAGGTTGATGCCGACCTTGGTTTTGCTGTAAGGCGACATGTTGCCGGGATCGATTTTAATCGCTGCGAACGCCAGTGAGGCCGCGAGAACGACCAGGGAAGCGCCGACAGCACGGTTCTTGCAGGATGTCATCATGGCGCGAGTACCTCCTTCATGGCGGCTTCGAAGGGATGGCCTGGAAAGCGCTTAACAAAGTCTGCGGCGATTTCTTTGACACGCGTCTTGTCATTGAGCTGCTGCAGGCACTCGATCTCCAGCTTCATGGCGTCCGCGAGTTGCGCACTCATGGTCACCCCCTTACGATAGGTCGCCAGCGCATTGACCGCGCGGCGCAGGTCGCCGACGGCGAGGTAGACTTTGGCCTCCGCCATCGGATAATCGCCGGAAAGCTTGGAGGAGGGCGACTCATTCTCCCAGTCGTTCAGCTTTTGGAAGGCCTCAGGCAGCGCATCCTGCGCAAGGAAACTCGCGATCGTTGCGTACATCGACGCATCGTGCACCGTGTAAATTTTCCAGTCATCGACCTTCATGCGTGAAGCCAGGCTTTGCATGGCAGGCCGTTTGGACGCCGCCTTGGCGGTCGTATTGGTTTCCGCCTCGGCATCGCGCCGCTTGCGCGCTCCAACGTAAGTCAGACGTCCGCCAGCCATGCCGACTTTGTTGCGGCTTCTGAAGCGGTCCTGCGCCTCCTTGTAAAACTTCAAAGCCGCGTCATAGTTGCCGAGCGCCCGTTCGACATCACCTTGCCGCAATGATGCAAGGTGTGTTTGATCGGGCGCGATCGCCGCTTCCTTCAAAAAAGCGACCTCGTGCTTGGCCGCCGCGGGATTGTTGATGTCGAGCAGATAGGCGCACACGCGTTCATCTTTCCAGCGGAATTTTCGGGCGCTGTTTCTTTCGTTTTTCTCAAGCCGCGTAATCCAGTCCAACAGATGTTTATCATTACGCTGCAGGCGCAGCGTCTCGATGAACCGGTCTTCCAATGCCCAGCGCTCTTCGGGCGGCCGCTTCTGCAACGTGTCGAAGCCGCGGTTGAAGAGATCGATCAGAATCGGACCGGCATTATAGGGCTCGAGCAACTCAATCAGCATGCCCCAGTGGTCGTTGCTCCAGTCGGCGCACGGATCGGCCGGCGGCGGGACGGCCCGCAGCATGTCGTACAAGGCTTTGCGAACCGTGAGCCGGTCATTCTTGGTGTCCAGCGAAAGTGAGGGAGGGGTCCAGAAGCAGCGCATGCGCACCGTAGTCCGGGCAATGCCCGCCGCATTTGAAACCGCGAGGGTGACGGGGAGCGCGATGGCGTCGGGGTCGCCAGAGACCAGCCAGTCGATCGCCGGCTCGGCGAAACGCTTATTGGGCGGGAACTCCCAAGTGACCGACTGCGTGTCGGAGGGCGTCACCGCATCATACGAGAGCGCGAACAAAACCAAGGGCTTTTCGCCGATCCAGTAATACCCGAGACGCTGGTTGTTGCCGTTGATAACTCCGGCACGGCGTCCGTCTTTGAACGCGATCCGTTTGATGTCGGCCCGTCCGGACTGCGCGAGTCCGGAGACGTGCTCCGGCAATCCGTCTTTCGTCTCCATGCCGGGGCGCTTCCAGCAGAGATTGATCTCCTGCGGACCGCTCTTTTCGAAGTGAAAGTAATCGATGCGGTGAAGTCCCGGCCCGAGTTCGACCCAATCGCCGCGCTGCCCTTTGGCGCCGGCCTGCCGCGTATGGAGGCCGGGCCAACTGTGGATCGTCTTGCCGTTGATCGCGAACTCGGAGCCCTCATCCGAAATCGTGCAGAAGAAAATACGCTCCTTTTTCTCAAGAACGAATGCGCCGACAATCCACGTTGAAAAGTCGTCATCGGGGCCGAAGGGATTGACCATCGAACCGATACCGTAATCCCATGCGTCGAAGGAGGCGCCTTGGGCCGGCGGATAGTCCCGCGCCATGCGTTTGGCCACCTCCAGACTGGCGTTCCCGTTTTTTGAAAAGAAGAAAGTCGCCGGCAACAGGCGCGTGCTGGCCGGTCGCGGCGGCGGGTTGGCCGCGGGGGTGATGTACACAGTCGCGGTTTTGCCGTCATCCGGTTTGGCAAACAACACGCCGAAACCGTCGGTTGGCGAGTCCGCGACGATGATGCTTTCCAATACCTTACCCTGAGCATCACGCACTTCGGGGACACGGAACTTTCCGGGCAACAGCCCCCCGTTAGGGATTTTTACGAAAACGCCCAGATCAGGATGGTCCGGCTCGCTTGACACGGACACGTCGACCCGCAGTGCTGCGCCGGGCACGGGCCAACTCTCCTGCTGCGCCTTGCCCCAACCGGATGCAAACAGCATGCCGCAAAAAATAAGGCTCTGAAAGTGCCGTACGCCACGACAGGTCTGGCTTCTTTGGATGAGGGAAACGGTCATCTCACAAGTCTTCAACACCACACGACTCCTTACGCAACGTATCCACACGCACACTATTACATCTCACCGATCGCCTTGAAGTAATCCGACACCATGTCGCGGTATTCGGCCGGGGCCTCGTCCGGCGACGCCGCGATCGCCTCCTCGGCGTTTTCCGTATTGCCGACAGCCCCCATGTCCGCGCTGCCGATCCCGTTTTCAAGTGAGGTGTAGGTCGTGCTGAGCGCTTGCCGCGCTTTCTTGTGCAGTTCGGCGATCATCGCGGGCGAGGCGTTCTGCTTCTGCAACAGGTCGATCTGTTTGCTGAACGCAATGTACTTCTTGAGGTCGTAGGTCCGCAGATTGTTGAGTTGCGCCTGGGCGTACACCGCTTCGGCGTTGCGGGTCAACTGGGCGCGCGTGCTCTCGGCGGAGTCGGCTTCCACCTTGGTGTCGCGTCGCGTGGCGCCTTCGCCGCCCTCCATGCCCTTATCCTGCGAGTAACCGGAATTTTTGCCGCCGCCCGTGGCGACAGCGTCCGAGTGCCCTTCTTCTTCGACGTCGCCGGATTGATTGGAGTCCTGCGTACGGCGTTTGTCGAGATTCTTGTCACCTTCGTTGATCTTGCCGGAACGCGACATCACCTCGCCGTCGGCCATACCCTGCCGTCCGACCTGCGAGCGGCCGTCCTGGTCTTTGTGGTCGGGGCGGTCGTTGCCGGATTTGCCTGCGGCGCTATAGCTGACGGTTTCGCCTTCGGAAATACCCCATCCCATGTCAATGTTGGCCATGCCTTGATTGGTCACGGAGTCGTCGGCCTTCTCCAATTGTTCTTCTTCCTGCTCCAGCAGATCGCCGATGATGTCTTGCAACTCTTCCGGCATGGTCACTTGGCCGACAGGCCCCTTCATCTCTTCCTTATCGATCGTCTCCATGTTGCGCTTGACGTTGTCGGACTTTGCCACGAGCCACATTTCCATTTCGTCCGCCTTCTGTCCGGTCATGATCAGCGTATCGAGCAGGAAGTCCTCCTTTTGCAGACCGACCTCGACTACGGCGTTTGTCCCTGACCCCTCCTCCTGTTTCATCTCTTCATACGTCTGGAAGGTATCGGTCACCAGTTCATTGACGGCATCCAGCTCCGGCATGGCTTGCAGGTCGGTTGCGACCTTTAACATGGCTTGCGCCATATTCGCTTTGAGTTCCGCGATCTCCTCAAGCAGGTCTTCGTCAAGCTTTTCGGTTTTGTCGCCTTGGCCGCCGGTCTCACGCAGGGCATCCACCACGCGCGCCTGCAAGTCCTCCATCTTTTTAATGGCATGGCGCGCGTCCTTGATAATCGCCAGCGCGTCTTCGGTCTTGTCCTTGGTCTCGGTCTCGCGCCACTCTTTGAGGAACTCCATCAGCACAGCGATCCCGTTGGTCACGGTGTTCTGCGGCGGCACAGCGTCCGCAATCCGTTCCGATTCCATGACCTCTGCGATCGAGACCATGGTGGGATGGAGTTTCAGTTCAACCGCCCGGTCGGCAATCTTGTTCATCAAGGCGCCGAATTCTTCGTCTTCACGGTCTTGCTTCGACTCGGAGCGACAGAAGCCGATCATGGCTTCCATGTCTTGCGAGAGATTGTCCTGCCGGTCGACAATCGCGTCTGGGAGTTCGGTCGCTTTTTCAACGGCTTTGAGCGTGGCGGTAAGGTTGGCTGTCTGCCCTTTGCGGATACCCTCCAGCATGGCTAAAACACCGGCAGCGGCCTGTGAAACCTCGCCCTTGTTCATGTTGCCATCGGCCTGCACCAACAGGCGCAGGACCGTATTTTGCGCGTCAACGGCGAGTTTGGCGTTCTCGTCGCGCGTTTCCGACGCACCGGTCACCATGCGGGACAGCCGCATGGCGGCGTCCGGCAGTGGTCCCTTGGCCGCTTTGTCGAGCGCGACGCGCGCGGTGCCGATCGCCGCGTCCTTGGTCTTCAGCAGGGCCTCGGCATAACTGCGGATCGCAGCCTGCTTCTCAGCGACCTCCTGCCAGCGCGGTTCGTCGTAGGCGGGCAGTTCATCCTGCAGCCGCTTGGTGGCGGTGAGCGTGGCACGCTGGCGCGCGACCAGTTCACCGATCGTCTTGCGTGCCTCGCCGCGGTTTTGCTGTTCGGCGGCGAGCTGCGAGGAGAGCGTCGTCATTTCAAACAAGATCTGCTGGCTGACCGTGCGATTGGGCGTGTCGCCGGCGGCGGTGTCGTAGGCCACAATGCGCAGGGCCGAAGAAGCGGACACATCTTCCAGCGAGCCGGTCCATTTTTCGTTAAAGCTCTTCTGCCCCGCAAGGTCCCACTCTTTCAGGACTTCGCCCTCGGTGCCTGGCTTGGCTCCTTTGTTGACGCGCTCCATGCGCACCTTGCCGAGCCCGTATTCGTCGCTGACCTCGAATTGCACGACCGGCGCGGCGTTGGGCGGCAGGACCGCTTTCGCGGCTGAAGGGATCATCAAGCGGATGCTGGGCGCACGGTCTTCAATGAGGGCAAAACGCACCGGCACGCGCATCTCAAGGCCGAACGTTTCGCGCGCCGCGATTTGAAAGAGGGCG